>NZ_JBDOQQ010000011.1:0-199964 GCF_039839775.1 Roseomonas sp. CAU 1739 | reverse complement strand
CAAGCTCAAGCAGTTCCGCCGCGTCGCCACACGCTACGAAAAGACCGCCCGCAACTTCCTCGCCGTCGTCACCATCGCCGCCACCATCCTTTGGCTCAGGTAACTGTCCACGGAACCTAGCGCCACATATCGCGGCCTGAATATCGGTCGCAGGAAACGCATGCCGCTCTCGGCGGTTGGATGTTCGGCTTCGCAGGCCGCTCATCAACCACGGGATCCATGCCATGAACCTCAAGAATGCATTGCTCGCGGCGACCATGCTGGCGCTGCCGGCGGCGGCGTCCGCCCAGCCCGTATCGGGCCTGTACATCGCCGGCGGCGCCGGCCTGAACTGGTTGACCGATTCCGATGGCGGCAACCTCCAGAGCTTCATCGATGCCTCGGATGTGAACCCGAACAACCTCGGCCTGACGCCGAGCGGGCGTTTCAACGCCTCCTTCGACATGGGTTTCGTGGGCGTGCTGTCCGTTGGCTGGGGCTTCGGCAACGGGCTGCGGCTCGAACTGGAGGGCAATTTTCGCTACAACGAGGTGGATCAGGTCACCGCGCGAGGCTTCGGCGGCACCTCCGGCGGCCGCGCCAAGACCTACGGCATGATGGTCAATGCGCTGTACGATTTCGGCGCCACGCAGAACTGGCCCGTGCAGCCCTATCTCGGCCTCGGCGCCGGCTACGCCTGGCAGGAATACGACAATGTGAATGTGCGGGCGCGGCAGACCGCCGGTAGCACCCTGCCGCAATTCAGCATCGACGGTACCGATGGCCGCTTCGCCTACCAGGCCATCGTCGGCGCCGCGCTGCCGATCTCCTCGGTTCCCGGCCTTGCCCTCACGGCGGAATACCGCTTCTTCGGCACGCTCTCGCCGGAACTCGATGCCAGCGCGCGCAATGCCAATGGCGTCGTCCGCCGCACCTCGGTCGAGGTGGATAACTTCAACCATTCCATCCTGCTCGGCGTCCGCTATGCCTTCGGCGCCGCTCCGCCGCCGGCCCCCGCGCCCGCGGTGGCCCCCACGCCGGCGCGCACCTTCCTGGTGTTCTTCGACTGGAACCGGGCGGACCTGAACGACCGCGCGCGGCAGATCATCTCCGAGGCGGCGCAGGCGCGCAGCCGCCAGGCGGTCACCCGCATCGAGGTCAATGGCTACACCGACACCTCGGGCTCGGCGCAGTACAACCAGGGCCTGTCGGTCCGCCGCGCCAATGCGGTGGCGGCCGAATTGGTGCGGCTGGGCGTGCCGCGTCAGGAGATCGTCGCGCAGGGCTTCGGCGAGACCAACCTGCTGGTCGCGACGCCGGACAATACCCGCGAGCCGCAGAACCGGCGTGTGGAGATCATCCTGCGCTGACCGAGCAGGCGCTTTCGCGTCGGCTGGAGGAATCCGGAGAGGGGCTTTGCCCCACTCCGGACTACCCCAAACAAAGCCTTGGAGCGGATCCCGATCAGGTGGAACCACCTGATCGGGTGACGTTTGTTGCGAAAACAATGGGCTGAAGACGGGGCCGTGGGCCGGTGCGAACGGAAGCGTCCCCAAGCCATCGGATACCTCGACCTGGTGACGGGCGGCTGGCGGGGCGACCGTTGGTCAACACCGTCCCAGGCACGCGTCTCGGCTGCCGCACCCGGCGCCAAGTGGCGGCTCCCAAAGGCCTCAAGCCTGTGGTGGGGTGGCGTGGAGGGGCAAGGCCCCTCCAACCTGTTTCCCGCCCGCGCCCGGCCAATCCTCCGCCCACGACCAACGCAACTCTGCTGGCCCATGGCATTGCGGCCAGCCGGCACGCGTTTCCCGTGCGATCGCGCGGCGTTTCAGTATTCGAACTCGAACGTCACCCCGAGGCGGTCCCCTGCGCTGCTGTTGCCGCCCGTCTCGGCCTGCAGCCGCACCCGCGGCAGCACATCCACCTGCACGCCGACGCGCGGTGGCCCGCCATCGGTGCCCTGCCGCACGCCGACATAGACGCCATCGGCAACGTAGCGCCCGGTCTCCAGCGTCGCGCCCTGGTTGCGATTGTCATTGCCCTGGCTGGTGTCGCTGCCCACGGCCAGGCGGTCCAAGGCGAGCGCCCGGCGGATGCGGTCGAGGATGCCGCCCGCGCCCGGCACGTCGATGCCGGCCGCGCCGGCGAGTACCTGCGCCAGCTGCGCCAATTGGAACGGGCTGAGCTCACTCGCCCGCCGGTCGAACAGCAGTCGGGACAGCACCTCATCCTGCGGCAATTCGGGAGTGGAGGAGAATTCCAGTTTCGGATCATTCGCCGGCCCGGTGACGGTGACATTGGCCGTCACCTCCCGCGCCCGCGCGCTGGCCAGGAAGTCGAGGCTCGGCACCAGCGTCCCGGCATCGAAGGCGATGGTGCCGCGGCGGAAATCCAGCCTGCGGTCGAACACCGAGATCTCGCCGCGCCGCAGCGCCAAGCCGCCGGTGACGAGCGGTGCCGCGAAGCTGCCGCCGACGCCGAGCGTTCCGCCGAACTCCGCATCGATGCCGCGCCCGCGCACGAAGACGGCGCGCGGTGCCGCGACCTCCACCTCCAGCGTGATGTTCGGCCCGCCGGATGCGGCGGCGGGCGGTGCGGGCGGTGCCAGCGGCGGCGTGCCGGCGGGGCGACGTCCGGTCTCGCGCACGCCGTCAAGGCGCTGCACGCTGCGCGGCAGGCGTTCCGGCACCGTGATGTCGAGCCGCCGGACCTCCATCCGTCCCGTGAGCCGCGCCTGGTCCAGCAACTGGCCGGTCAGCCGAAGATCGGCGTCGAACAGGCCGGTGATGATGTCCGACCGCAGCGGCCGCGCATTGCGCGCCGTCAGTGCGATCTCCGCCGGCAGGCCGGGTGCGGCGGGCGACAGTGAACCGCTGGCGCCGAGCGTCCCGCCGCCTGGGGTGCGCGCATCGAAGCGTTCGATCACCACGCGGTCGCCTTCGCCGCGCAGTTCGGCCGCGATGCCGGTCAGCGTCAGTCCCTGGGCGAGGTCGCGGAACGTCCCGTTCGCCACGCTGGCGCGGCCGGTGGCGCGCGGCGCGCCGACCGTGCCGGCTACATCCACCTGCAGGCTTGCCCGGCCGGTGGCACGCTGCGCCCCGGCCGCGAGCAGCGGCCCGGCCAGCGCGGCAAGGTCGGAATTGGCTTCGAGCCGCGCCGTGAGCGGCGCGCTGGCGGCGAAGCCGCCCGGCAGCCGCGCGGTGCCGGTGGCGCGCAGCGCGGTGCCGGCATTGGCCTCCAGCCGGATATCCGCGGCACGCGCGCCTGCCGTGCCTTCGACGACGACACGCCCCGCGGGCAGGCCGCGCAGCGCCGGATCGGTGTAGCGCAGGCCGCTCGCTTCCAGCCTGAACCGTGCCGAGGGATCGGCGACCGGCCCGGTGATGCGCGCCTCGGCGCCGATCGTGCCTTCCACCGCCAGATCCGGCGAGGCCAGCGCGGCCAGTCCGGCCACCGGCAAGGCGCCGAGCGTGGCGCGCAGATCGGCCTGCGCCGGGCCCCAGCGCCCTTCCGCGCGCAGCGCCCCGCCGCGGCTGGTGGTCAGCGCCAGGGCCTCGATCGTCACGCCGCCATCCGGGGTGACCAGGATGCGCGCCGGCGCCGTGGTCCGCAGGCTGTCGGCGCCACGGCGCAGCAGTAGTTCCGGGACCTCGACGCGACGCGCCCCGCCGTCCTGGGTCACGCGGGCGCGGGTGGTCAGCCGGGCATCCTGCGCGCGCGCCTCCAGCGATGCTTCCAGCGCCGCCAAGGTGCCCGCCGCCTTCAGCGTGCCGCCAAGCGGCGTGCCGGCGATGGTCGCCTGTGGAACCTCCAGCGTCGCATCGAAGCCCTGCACCCCGTCGCGCAGGTCGAGCGCGGCACGCAGCGCGACGCGCCCGGCCATCGGCGTGCCCGCCAGGGCGGCGAAAGGTGCGAGGTCGGGCACATCGAGCGTCGCCTCGCCGACGAAGGTCGCCGCCTGCGGGTCCAACAATCCCTGGCCCGCGAGCCGCGCCGAGCCGAAACCTGCGGTCAGCGCCTCGATCCGCAGCTTCTCGCCCTCGGGCAGGCCGCGCAGGTCGAGCGCGACCGCCAACCCGGCATAGGTGGCGCGCAGGGTTCCCTCGGCACGCGGCGCTGACAGCGGCGTCGCGACCCGCAGATCCAGCGCGAGCCCCTCGAGCACCTGCCCCTCGCGTTCCAGCCTTTCGCCCTGCGCGGTCAGGGCCAGGGAGGGATCGCCGCGCGCGCCGGTGGCGCGCAGTTCTGCCTGCACCCCGCCGGCCAGTCCCGGCACCAGCGGCGCGAGATCGGCGATGGTCGCGCGCAGCGTGGCATCCAACGTCTCGCCGACGGTGCCCTCGGCGGTGACGCGCAGCGAAGCGCCCTCCAGCGTCAGCGTCTCGATCCGGTCGGGCAGGGTGGCGCGCAGCGCGAGGCGCGGCGCCGAGCCCAGCGCGGCCACGACCTGGGGAATGGCACTGCCGAAGCCTTCCGGCGCGACATCCAGCGTGACGGTCGGCGCCGCCATCCGCCCGGTGGCGCGTGCCTGGGCGCGCAGGGCCTCCCAACGCGCGGCATCGGGGAGCAGCGCGCCGAACGCCGCGCTGCCGACGGCCTCGATCCGCGCGCCGAGGTCGAGCGTCCCTGCCGCGAGATCGGCGCTGCCGTCCGCCACTACCTGGCCGAAGGGTCCGCGCAGCGTCAGTCCGCGCAGCGCGACCTTCTTCGCGGCGTCGATCCCGGCATCGAGCGTCAGCGCCAGCGGCATGGCGACGGCGCGCAGATCCTCGGGCAGCAAAGGCGCGGCGGCGACCTCGATGGCGAGCCGCGCCCCGGCTGCACCATCCGGCGCGGCGCGCACATCGCCATTGGCGGTCAGAATGATGTCCGGGCCGAGCGTCGCGCGCAGGTCGAGCCGTGCGCCCGTCGCCGGTCCGTCCAGGGTCAGCAGCGCCTCGGACGCGCGGTCGGGCAGGCCGAGCATCGTCGCCAGCAGCCCGCCCGGCGGTTCACGCGCTTCCAGCCGCGCCGCCAGCCTATCGGCGCCGGGGGCGAGGTCGAGGGTCAGCTTCACCTCGGCCGGCGCATCGAGCCGCCGGACATCGAGCCGCGCGGATAGTCGCCCGGCGGCAAACAGCGCCTCGCCTTCCGCCGCCAGCATGGCCGCCACGCCCGCGACGGGCGCGCCCAGTTCGATCCGTTCCACCGCCAGCCGGTCCAGCCGGACATCGACCGGCAGGGAGGGCAGGGCAGGGATCAGCGGCGCATCGGGGGCGGCCGGCGGGGCCGGTTCGGTCGCCGGCGGCAGGCGATGCAGGGTGACGCGCCGCGCGCTTAGCGCGGTGATCCGCGCCTGCCGGCCGAGCAGCGCCGGCAGGTCGAGCGCGATCCGCGCATCCTCCAATTCCAGCCAGGGGCCATCGGCATCGGCCATGACCAGCCGGCCGATGCCGAGGCTGGACGGCAGGTGGCCGCCGAGCCGTTCGATCGTCAGGCCGGGCACGGCATCGGAGGCGAGCCGCGCAATCGTCGTGCGGCCGGCCTCCGTATTCGCCCAGGCCAGCGCGCCGGTGATCGCGACCAGCAGCAGCACCGGCAGTCCCAGCAATACGAAGGCGGCAATGCGCAGGGTGCGTCGCATCTTCAGAAGGCCTGCCCGATTCCGACATACAGACCATAGGCCGGATCGCCCTGCTGCGGGTTCAGCGGCACGCCGATATCGACGCGGATCGGCCCGATCGTCGTGAGATACCGCAGCCCCGCGCCGACGCCGACGCGCAGCGTGCCGGTGCCGGGCGTCTGGTCCTCGCTGACCGTGCCGGCATCGACGAAGGCGACCGCGCCCCATGGACCCGAGATCTGCTGACGCCATTCGGCGCTGAGTTCCAGCAGGCTGGCCCCGCCGAGCGGCCGGTTGCCCGCATCGCGCGGCCCGATCGACTGGTAGGTATAGCCGCGCACCGACCCGCCGCCGCCGGCATAGAAGCGCTTGTCCAGCGTGATCTGGTCGAAGCTCGCCCCCAGCGCCGAGCCCACCGAGCCGCGCAGCGCCAGCACCCCCGATTGGTCGCCAGACAGGTCGAGATAGATGCTGCCTGTCCCCAGCAGCCGCACATAGGTCGTGCCATCCAGCAGCGAGTAATACGGCGTGGCGTTGAGGTTGATGCGATACCCGCTGGTCGGATTCAGCAGGCTGGTCGTGGTGTCGTAGCGCAGCCCGGTGACGAAGCCGGCCAGCGTATACTCCTCCAGATCGCCATAGCGGCCGATGCGACCGGTCTCGAAGGTCGGGCCGGCCTGGGCGGTCAGCCGGTCGGTCAGCCGCCGCTGGGCGATCGCCGAGGCGACGACGGCCTCCCGGTCATAGGCTTCGAGATTCTCCCGCACCGCCCCGATGCGGGTGACCAGCTGGATGTCCTGCTGCCACAGTTCCGGCAGGGTCAGCGTCGCGAAGGTGCGGTAGGTGGCGTTGCCGAAACTGCCATCGGAGATGCGGGACGCCTCGGCCTCCAGCCGCAGGCGCTCCGCACCGCCCCACAGGTTGCGGTGTTCCCAGAACAGGCTGACGGCGAGGCCGAAATTGGTCTCGTAGGCCACCGAACCGCCGATCGCGCGTAGTGGGCGCTCGCTGACCACGAAGGCGATCGGCAGCGTGCCGTCCGGCCCAACCGTCGTGCCGGCCTCCACCCGCACGCTGTCGAAGACACCGAGCGACACCAGCGCGCGGCGTGCGCGTTCGAGCGCGGCCGGGGAATAATCCCGGCCTTCGATCTGCCGGGCCGCGGTGCGACGCAGCAGGCCGGTGTCGGTGCGGGTCTGGCCGGTCACCTCGGGGGAGGCGAAGCGGGCGCGCGGGCCGGGGGCGAAGCGCCAGGCGATGTCCATCGCGCGGCGGTCATGATCGACCGTGACCTCGCGCCCCGCCACCGCGGCCAGCGGATGGCCGAGGTTGCGCAGCGCGTCGCGCATCGCCGTCTCGGCGGCCAGCACGGCCTCGGAGCGGGCCGGGTCGCCTTCGGTCAGGCCCGCCTGGCGGGCGGCGTCGCGCACCACGGGGGCGAATTCAGCGGGTTCGGCGGTGACGGCGACGCGTCCGATGCCGTAGCGCGGACCCGGGGTGAGGGTGAAGGCGACCGGCACCGGAGCGCTCGCGGCCTGGAGCCTGGACGGCAGGGCGGGATCGTCGGGCGCCAGGCCATCGATGGTGACGGCAACCTGGCCGCCCCAATAGCCTTCCGCCCGCAGGGCTTCCTGCAACCGTGGCAGGTCGGCCCGCACGCGGCCGATCAGGCCGAAGGCGTCGGTCGGCGCCCGTTCACGCAGCGTGACAGTCTGCGCCACAGCCTGGCCGAGGCTGGCAAGGTCGGGGTTGTCGGGTGCCGTCACCTCGGCGGTGTAGGGCAGGCCGGGCGGTTCGGGCGGGTCCTCGCCGGGCGCGGGCGGGGCCTCGGCGTCGCGCGGCTGGGCCTGGTCGTCCTGCGCCAGGGCGGGCACGAGCCAAAGCCATGCGCCGAGCGCAGCAATTGCGCCAAGGCCAGTGGTGAGTCGCAACGTGGCGGGATAGGCTTCCGGAATCATGCACACCGATCTCGCCGCGACCCTTACATCCTGGCGCCGCCATCTGCACGCCAACCCCGGCCTCACGCTTCACGAAGGGGAGACCGCGGCCTTCGTGGTCGCCCGCCTGAAGGAGATGGGCCTCACCGACATTGCCGAGAACGTCGGCGGCCATGGGGTGGTTGCGACGATCCGGCGCGGCGGCGGCAACCGCTCGGTCGGGCTGCGCGGCGACATGGATGCGCTGCCGATCCAGGAGCAGAATGAGGACCTGCCCTGGAAATCGACGAATCCAGGCGTGATGCATGCCTGCGGCCATGACGGGCACACCACGGCGTTGCTCGGTGCCGCGAAGATGCTGATCGACGACCCGAACTGGACCGGCACCGTGCGGCTGGTGTTCCAGCCGGCGGAAGAAGGCGGCGGCGGTGCGCTGAAGATGATCGCCGATGGGCTGTTCGAAAAATTTCCGATGGAGCGCATCTTCGGCTGGCACAACTGGCCGGGCCTGCCGGCCGGGACCATCGCCGTGCATGACCGCGCCGTGATGGCCGCCGGCGCGCGATTCGAGATCGTCTTCAATGGCCACGCCGGCCACGCCGCCCTGCCTCACCTGACGCGCGACCCGATGATCGCCGCGGGGCATGCGATCGTCGCCATCCAATCCATCGTCGCCCGCAACCTGGATCCGCTGACCGGCGGCGTGGTGTCGGTCACCGTCGTCGAGGGCGGCGAGGCGCAGAACCAGATCACCGCCCGCGTCACGCTGAAGGGCACCGCCCGCTGGCTGCGCGACGAGGACCAGGCGACCATCGAGGAAGGCCTGTCGCGCATCGCCCATGGCATCGCCGCGACCTATGGCGTGGAGGCGACCTTCTCCTTCCGCGCCGGCGTGATGGTCACGGCGAACAGCCCGGCCGAGCGCGACCTGGCCGCCGAGGCCGCCGCCGCGGTGACCGAGGTCCGCCGCGACATGGCCCCGGCGATGACCGGGGAGGATTTCGCCTGGTACCTGAAATACGTCCCCGGCGCCTTCGTCTGGATCGGTAATGGTCCGGCGGAGAACGGGCGCGAACTCCACCACCCGCGCTACGACTTCAACGACGAGGTCCTGCCGACCGCGGCAGGCTTCCTGGCCGAGACGGCGAAGCGGGCGCTGGCGGGCAAGGACTGACCCGCGCGGCAGACCTCGCCAAATTGGTGCATCGGCGGCAAGATCATCGCGCAATGCGCGAGGATCGATCCCATGCCGCTGACCATCGTGGATGCCGAAGCGGAGCCCGAGGCGGCCGGGGCGATCTTTCGCGCAGGCTGGGACCTGACGTTCCGGCAGAATGGCGAGGCGGGCATGGGCGGCTTCTGGGTCAGCCAGCGCGCTGGGCTCGATACTGTGTTGACGACCTCGGGCGCCATCACCTGCGTCATCATCGTGATCCGCACGATCGACGGCAACGGGGCGCTGGGGCACTACGCCGCGGAGGTCGATCCGAATGAGGTCCTGCGCGGCGTCGCGGTGATGATCCAGTGTCTCGACCAACGCCCGATCGACGCCGTGCTGTTCGCGGCCGGCATGATCGGCGTCAATCCCGAGCAGTCCCAGTATCAGGACGCCATCATCGCCGGCACGCGGCAACTCGCGCCCTGTGCGCCCGTCGATTGGCGCCTGGAACTGCGCAATGGCTCGGTCCCAGATGCCGCGGTCTTCCTGCCGCATACCGGCCAGGTGGCGCTGTTCGACAGCCTTCCCCGCCAGTTCATTGGCCGATCCGATGCCGGGAACGGCCTGACGCCCTATTCCTATGGCGGCCTTCTGCGATAGGGGCGGGGCCGCGCCGTCAGGCGGCCGGGTTGTGGAACGGCCGCCCCGCCCAGCCTTCATGCAGCGGCGCCAGGAAGTAGAAGGTCAGCCGCCGCGCGGCGAAGCGCCAGACGCCGTCCTGCTTCACCATCTCGTCGTCGTAATGCCCGGCCGAGACGTAGGACACGCCCTTCATCACCGACAGGTATTCCATCGAGATCCGCCCCGTCGCGCGATCCCCGTCCAGCACCACCGTGCCGTTCGAGCAGAAATGCCAGAACTCCTCGGTCATGGCGGGGACGCAATGGGCGAAGAATTCGGTCAGCGCAGCGCGGCCGCGCACGGCGGACAGGCCCTCGAACACGCCCTCCTCGGTGAACAGGTCGATGAAGGCGGGCCATTGCCGGTCATCGAGCAGATGGCAGTAGCGCGCCCGCAGGTCGGCGATGGCGAGCTGGTCCTCCACCGCGCGCAGGCGGTCCTCAATGCTGGTCACTGCACAGTCCCCCTTCGTCATCCGCCAGTATAGGCAGCCCTCGGCGCTTCCGCGCGACACACCGACCGGGTAATCCCGGATGATGCAGCACGACACCGCGCCCGGCCTCCTCGTACTCGAGGGCCGCCTCGCCGAAAGCCTCGAACGCCTCCAGGAGCCCTCCAGCGACTGGGTACCGCCGACCATCGCGCCCGATGGCTCCCCGGCGCTCGACGTCGCCATCCTTGGCGCCGGCATGGCCGGGCTGTCGGCCGGCTTCGCGCTGAAGCGGGACGGGGTGCCGCGCGTCACCCT
Source organism: Roseomonas sp. CAU 1739 (assembly GCF_039839775.1). Lineage (NCBI taxonomy): Bacteria > Pseudomonadati > Pseudomonadota > Alphaproteobacteria > Acetobacterales > Roseomonadaceae > Roseomonas > Roseomonas sp. CAU 1739. The sequence goes on along the minus strand of NZ_JBDOQQ010000011.1, from coordinate 189,858 downwards.
GTTCGACCCCGCGCCTGCCGGCGAGGAAGGCCCCTGGGCGACCTATGCCCGCATGCGCACGCTGCGCAGCCCGAAGCAGCTCGCCGGCCCGGCGCTGTCGCTGCCGGACCTCACCTTCCGCGCCTGGCATGAGGCGCAGCACGGCGCCGCCGGCTGGGAGGCACTGGGCAAGATCCCGACGCCGATGTGGATGGACTACCTGCGCTGGTACCGCCGCGTATCGGGGCTGGATGTCCGCAGCGGGGTCGGCGTGGCGCTCATCGAACCGGATGGCGCGCTGTTCCGCCTGACGCTGTCCGATAGCGGGACGGTCTTCGCGCGGCATGTCGTGCTGGCCACCGGGCGCGACGGCCTGGGCGGACCGCGCATCCTGCCGGGCTTCGAGCCGGGCTGGCGCGGCACGTTGTGGGCGCATTCGGCCGATGCGGTGGATTTCGCCGCGTTGGCCGGCAGGCATGTGGTCGTCATCGGCGCTGGCGCCTCGGCCTTCGACAATGCCGCCGAGGCGCTGGAGGGCGGCTGCGGCCGCCTGACCATGCTGCTGCGACGCAGTGCCCTGCCGCGGGTCAATTCCGGCAAGGCGCTGGACGGGCGCGGCATCTGGCATGGCTGGCACGACCTGCCGGCGGAATGGCGCTGGCGCCTCGCCCTGTCGGTCGAACGCCGCCAGACGCCGCCGCCGCATGAAAGCGTGCGCCGCGTCGCCGCCCATGCCCATGCGACCCTGCTGACCGGCGCGGGGGTCGAGGCCGTCACGCGCGACGGCGATGCCCTGCTGCTGGCGACGCCGCGCGGCGTCGTGCGCGCCGACTTCACCATCCTCGGCACCGGCTTCCTGCAGGATGCGGCGCTGCGACCGGAACTCGGCGCCATGGCGCGGCAGATCCGCCTGTGGCGCGACGCCTATGACCCGCCCGCGGCGGAACGCGATGCGGCGCTCGGGCTCAACCCCTGGCTCGACGGCGCCTTCGCCTTCACCGAGCGGGTGCCGGGCAGCGCCCCGCATCTGGCGCGGCTGCACTGCTTCAACTTCGCCGCGACGCTCAGCCACGGCAAGCTGACTGGCGACATTCCGGCGATCAGTGCCGGCGCGCAGACGCTGGCGCGGGGCATCTGCGCCAGGCTGCTCGCCGCCGACATTGGGCAGCACGCCGCGCGGCATGCGGCCTTCGACGAGCCGGAGATCGCGGGCGACGAATGGCCCGGCGTGGCGCTGTAGGCCACGGCCCCAAAGCGTGATCGCCGCAGGTGGACTCACCGGAGATGCGAATCACACGATCAAACAAAGGCATGGAGCAGGACGCGTGAGCGAAAGCGAACGGATCCTGCTCTAAACGCCCGCCGCGCCTGGCCTTGTCCGGGGAACCGGACGGGCAGCATCGCTTCCTTCCGACCCCCGAGGCCGCTCGATGGGCCGCCGGGATCAGCCGCCCATCCCCAGCCGCCGCAGCGCTATGCGCAGGCGCGCCCCGCGGCGGACCATTCGCCGCCGCCCGGTCAGTTGTCCGACCATGATCCGCAGCGCGGCCAGGGCCCTCAGCGGCGCGCGGGGCCCGCGTGGCAACGCCGCAAGGTCGCGCAGATGCGCCTTCATCCGGCCGATCTCCGCATCGCGCGCGGCGATGTCGCGACCCGCCTCCGCCCGTGCTGCGTCGCGGTCCCGGATCGCCGCCTCGCGGTCGCGCAGGGCGGCATCGCGTTCGCGCAGGACGATGTCGCGATCGACCTCCGGCGGCAGGTCGATCGCGGTGGCGATCTGCGCGGCGTCCATCAGCGCCTCCTCCGGCCGGCCCGGCGCCAGATAGGCTCGCTTGATGGCGAGGACGCAGCGCAGGTGGCGCAGCGTCTCCTCGCCCGGCGGCCCGGCGTCGCGCGCCTTGTGCGCGTGGTGCGACAGGGCGCCATGCACCGCGCGGGCGAAGGACGCGGCGTTGTCGCGGACCAGGTCCGCGGCGATCATCGCCTCGCGCATCCGCTCGAAGGTCACGACATGGTCCACGAGATGCGCGATGTCGAAGCCATGCGACAGCGAGTCCGGCCGCAGCAGGTAGTTGTAGTAGGCGTGGCCAAGGGTGCGGATGCGCCTGGCCTGCATCAGGGCGCGGTAGGTCCAGCCGAGATCGTCGTGGCGCGTCTGGCCGGCGAACCAGATGTCATGGTCGGTGTAGATCGACCGCCGCCACAGCTTGTTCCACACCGTCGGATCCATCAGGTCGAACAGGTCGCGGTGGCGGTCCGCCACGATCACCGTCGCATCGGGGCGGATCCAGGTGTCGATCACCCGCCCGGCTTCATCAATCACGCGGGCGCCGCAGCACACGACGTCGAAATCACCTTCAAGGGCGGTTGCGTGCAGGGTGGCCAGCATGTCGGCGTCGATGAAATCGTCATTGTCCACCGAGGCGATGTAGTCGCCGCGTGCGGCCCGCACCCCGGTATTGCGGGCGGGGCCGACGCCCTGGTTGGTGGCGTGGGTCAGGATGCGGATGCGCGCATCCTCCTGCGCCAGCGCGCGCAGGATGGCGGGGGTGCCGTCGGTGCTTGCATCATCGACGCAGATGATCTCGATGTCGCGCAGCGTCTGCGCGGTGATCGAGTGCAGGCACTTCGCCAGCAGGCGCTCCCCGTTATAGACGGGAACGACGACCGAGACGGGCGGGTTCACCGGCAGGTTCCAGCCTGCCGGCGGGCATCAAGCCGCGCGACCGTGCCCACCTCGACCCGGGGCACCACCCGCACAGGCCACCACCTTGCGCGGCTGGTGTTCAATCCGCGCTCAGCCGCATGTCCCGCGCGATCGCCTGCCAGCGCATCGCACTCGCCGCGATCCAGGCATCGCCTTCGGCTGCGGGCACCGAGATCGGCTCGACGAAGGCGGTGCGCAGGCGATCGCCGTTCTGCGGCGTGGCGATGTGCGCCATCGCCTCGCGCAGCCGTGCCACGATCGGGGCGGGGGTGCGCTTCACCACGCCGAGGTTGAACCAGATGCCGAGGTCGTAGCCCGGCAGCCCGGCCTCGGCCATGGTCGGCACATCCGGTAGCGCGCTGGCGCGGCGGGTGGTGGTCACCGCCAGCGCGCGGAAGGCGCCGGAGCGGATATGCGCGGTCGAGGTCGCCGTGGTGTCGAAGCCGAAATCGACATCCTTCGCAAGCATGGCGGCAACCAGCGGGGAGGAGCCGCGATAGGGCACGTGGGTCGCCTCGATCCCCGCCATCTTCATGAAGACGGCAGCGGAAAGATGCGAGGAGGAGCCGTTGCCGACCGACCCGAAGACCAGCGGGCGGCGCTTGGCTTCCTCAATGAAGGCGGTGAGCGTCGTCGCCTCGACCTTGCCGGGGATCACCGAGAGCACATTGGCGACCTCGCCGATCAGGCCGATCGAGGTGAAGTCGCGCAGCGCATCGACGCCGGTGCTCGCATAGACGACCGGGTTCACCCCGAACAGCGCGGTGGTGCCGAGCAGGATGGTCAGCCCATCCGCCTCGGCCTGGGCGGTGACCTGCGTGCCGATATTGCCGCCGGCACCCGCGCGGTTCTCGACCACCACGGGCTGGCCGAGTTCGCGCGACAGCGGCTCGGCGACGATGCGCGCGACGATGTCGTTCACCCCGCCGGGCGGGTAGGTGACGATGATGCGGATGGGGCGCGTCGGCTGCCAGCCCTGCGCGCGCAGGGCTGGGGCGGCGAGCATGGTGCCGAGCCCGGCAAGGGCAGCGCGGCGAGCGATCTGGGTCATTGGACGGTCCCGTTTCTCGGTTCGGTGGGGCGGTTCCTAGACCCGGCGCAATCGCGCGGCCAGGGGCTTCAGGACAGGGCTGCGTCGCCTTCGGTTCGATTGCTGCGCGAACGCAATGCTTCCTCGCGCATCTCGATGGCGTTCAACAACCACCAGATCGTGCCGGCGACGAGCAATGCGCCGACGGTTGTCATGAACACCGCCCCCGCCGCCGCAAAGCGCCATCCACCGGAGGCCAGGGCCGCCGTGACGTCCGGAGGCGGCGCCTTGTTCAGCAGACCGAAGGTCAATGGCACGAAGGCCAGGACGAGGGGGAAGAGTGGCAGAGCCACGTACATCAGGAAGCGGAATGGTCCCAGGATGTCCGCCTCCTCCAGCAACCGCATCTCGCCGCGCATGTAGCGGTTGTTCACGCTCGACAGGATCAGGAAGATCCCAGCCTGCATCGTGAGCCCGGCGGCGCCCAGTGAGATCAAGAAGCGCGAACCGCCAGCCGCCTGCAGGTCCTCAACCAAGTGCGACCGAATGCTGGGGCGCGATCCGCCTTGCCGAGTTGCTTCGATCGGGAGGTCAAGAAGCGTGGCTGGCCAAACGGCGCCCGTCCCGATCACGAATACGAGCATCGCGATGCCAACCGCCAGCACCATGCCGCCGATGGCAAAAGGGAGGTAGCGCCGTCTCCGAATCAGGTGGGACAGCACCGCAACCACCAGTGCTGCTGTGAAGACGCCACCGGCGGCGGGGCTGGAGCCCACCAGGGGAAATGCCAGGAACACCAGCGTCCAGGCAATATTGACGCGGAGTATGAACCGCAGGATGGCGTTCTGAATCCTGAAGACGGCGGCGCGCCATCCGGTGCCTTTGGATGATGACGCCGCCATCTCAGCGATAGACCCGCCGGAGCCACGCCCCCCCATCCGCCACCGCCTGGTCCGACGCCTTCACATGCCCGATCGCGCGCAGGAAGCCGTGCAGCACGCCGGGGAAGGTCTTCGCTTCCACGCTGACACCGGCCTCGCGCAGTCGCTTCTCCATCGCGAAGTTCTCGCCCGATAGCACGTCGAGTTCCGCGACATGCATCAGGCAGGGCGGCATCGCGGCGAGTTCCGCGAGATCCGCGCGCAGCGGCGCGGCGAGGGGATGCATCCGGTCCGCCTCCCGCGGGGCATAGCAGCGCCAGTAGAAATCCATCTTGTCGCGCGTCAGCGTGTGGCCGGTGGCGAATTCGTCATAGGATTTCGTATCCAGCCGTGAATCGAACACGCCGTAGTTCAGCAGCAGGCCCGTGAGTTTCAGGTCGGGGTCGGTCTGCCGCAGCAGCAGCGCCACCGCCAGCGCCAGGTTGCCGCCCGCCGAATCCCCGCCGATCACGATGCGCGACGGGTCCAACCCCCATTCCGCGCCGTTCTTCGCCACCCAGCGCACCACCGCGGCACATTCCTCCAGCGCCTGGGGGAAGGGCGCCTCGGGCGACAGCGCGTAATCCGGCCCGACCACCGCGCAATCCCCACCGGCGGCGTAGGACCGCATGATGTGATCATGCGTGTCGATGCTGCCCCAGACCCAGCCGCCGCCATGGATGTAGACCATCACCGGCAGTGCCGCGTCGGTGCGGGGGCGATGGACCCGGCAGGCCAGGCGGCGCCCACGCACGGACAACCATCGGTCGCCGCTCTCGGCCATCGCCGGCCCACCCGCCGCCGCCAGCGCCAGCCCCGGACCGTCATTCGAACGCCGCGCGTCATCCAGTGGCAATTCCAGCCGGATCGGTGGGAAGGCGCGGCCGCGCTCCTCCATCATGGCGGTGAAGGCGCGCATCTCGGGGTCCCAGCGGTCCTGGCTCATTCCATCATCCTTCAAGGCGCGGCTGCCGCGGGTCCGCACGGCCGGACAAGGCCGGTCGGTGAGGATCCTCGCAGCAGCCCGACGCTACAGTGCCTTCCACCATCAACGGCATATCGAGGCATCGCAGTGGAAGCCGCGCGGGCAAAACCGGCAAGATGCCGCGCGACGGTGAAACGAAACCGCGGTTGCGGCGATGGCCGCACATCGCCATGTTGCACTGCACAATGCTGAATACACTCTCCCTTGCCCCGCGTGCGGGGTTTCGCCCCGCTGCGCTGTTCCACCCGGCCAGCCTCGTGCTGGTCAGCGGGGAGGGCAGCGCCGAGGCGCCGATCCTCGCGCGCAACCTCGCCGCCGGCGGCTTCCGCGGGCGGATGATGGCGGTCGGCGCCGCGCCGGAGGGCTTCGAGGCGATCCCCGACATCGCCGCCTTGCCGGTTGCCCCCGACCTCGCCGTGCTCTGCCTGCCGCCCGATGGGCTGGAGCCGGCGATGATCGCCCTGGCCGCGCGGGGCTGCCACGCGGCGGTCGTGCCCGGCCCGGCGCCGGACCTGGCGGCGCTGGAGCGGCGCAGCGGCATGCGCGCGCTGGGGCAGGGGTCCTTCGGCCTCGCCGTGCCCGGGATCGGCCTGAACGCGACGCTGTCGCACATTCCCCCGGCCAAGGGGCGGCTGGCGCTGGTGACGCAATCCTCGGCCATCGCGCGCGCCGTGCTCGACTGGGCGGCGGCCGAGGCGGTGGGCTTCACCCATGTCATCGGCATCGGCGGCAATCAGGGCCAGGGCTTCGCCGGCGCGCTCGACTGGCTGGCGCGCGACCCGGGGACCGGGGCCATCCTGCTCGACATCCGCCGCATCAAGAACCGGCGCATGTTCATCTCCGCCGCCCGGGCCGCGGCGCGCACCCGCCCGGTGGTCGCCATCCGCGCCGGCGGGCGGCTTGCCGATGCCTCGGGGCAGGCCGATGCGGTGATGGAAGCCGCGCTGCGCCGTGCCGGGGTGCTGCGCGTCGCCGGCCTCGAGGATTTACTGTCCGCCGCCGAGACGCTGGCCAAGGTGCGCGTCTCCTCGCGGCCGCTGGCCGGGGCGGGGGACAGGATCGCGGTGGTGACCAACGGCATCGGCCTCGGCAGCCTCGCCTCGGATGCCGCACTGGCCGGCGGCGGGCGGCTCGCCGAGATTGGCGACGAGGCCCTGGCGGCCGTTGCGATCGGCCTGCCGGATGGCTGGACCGGTCGCAATCCGCTTGCCCTCGGGCCTGGTTCGGCGGCCCGGCTGGGCGAGGCGGCCGCCATGCTCGCCGGCCTCCCGGGCGTCGATGCCGTCGTTGCCCTGCACGCACCGGAACCCGGCGGCAGCCCTGACGTGGTGCGGGAAACCCTGGCGGCTGCGGTGAAGGCCAGCCGTGGCGCGCCGATCCTGGTTGGCTGGCCCGGCCAGGCCACCGCGGGCCCCCAGCGCGCCCGGCTGGCCGAGGCCGGCGTCGCGGTCTTTCCCACCCCCGAGGCCGCCGTGCGTGGCGCCCTGCATCTGGCGCAGGACCGCCGCAACCGCGTCGCCGCGGCCGAATTGCCGTCGCGCGCGGTGCTGGACCTGGCGCCCGACCGCGTCCGGGTGGCGCGCATCTTCGCCACCGCCCGCGCCGCCGGCCGGCGCGAGTTGACGGAGGAAGAAGCCCTGTCGGTGCTCGCCGCCTAGGGCATCCCGACGGTGCCGGGCCGCGGCGTCGCCGGGCCGGAGGAGGCCGGCGACGCCGCCGCAATGCTCGGCTTCCCGGTGGTGCTGAAGATCCTCAGCCCCGATATCTCGCGGAAGACGGAGGTGGGGGGCGTGGCGCTCGGCCTCACCAGCGCTGCCCAGGTGCGCGCGGCGGCCGAGGCGATGGCCGCGCGCGTCGCCACGCTGCGCCCCGCCGCGCGGCTGACCGGCTTTCTGGTGCAACGCCAGGCCGGGCGGGCGCAGGAACTGCGGCTGCGCCTTGCCGATGATGCGATGTTCGGGCCGTGGATCTCCTTCGGCCGGGGCGGCACCGCGGCGGATATCGACCCGGATGACGGCTTCGACCTGCCGCCGCTGAACCTGCCGCTGGCGCACTCGCTGATCCGCCAGACCCGGACCGCACGGCTGCTCGACGGTTGGCGGGACCACCCGCCGGCCAATATCCCGGCGATTGCCGATGCGCTGGTCCGGTTGTCCCAGATCGCGGTGGATTTTCCGGAGATTGAATTCTGCGGAATCAATCCGTTGGCGGCCGATGCTGACGGTGTACTTGCGCTCGATGCGTCGCTGATGCTGCGCCCGGCGGGGGTGGCGTCGCTGCTGGCAATCCCGCCCTATCCGGCGGAGTTGGCGCGCGTTTGGCGCGGCAAGGATGGGCGGTCGGTGCTTGTCCGCCCGATCCGGCCCGAGGACGCCGCGGCGCATGCCGAGGCCTTCCGGCGGCTGACCCTGGAGGATGTGCGCTACCGCTTCTTCTCGGCGATGACGGAACTCAGCGCGGCGCAGATCGCCCGCATGACGCAGATCGACTACGACCGCGAAATGGCCTTCGTCGCCGTGGAGCATGTCGACGGCGCTGCGGACCTGACGGTCGGCGTGTCCCGCCTGATCCGTGAACCGGGTGGCGAAAGCGGCGAGTTCGCCGTCATCGTGGACCCGACCTGGAAAGGGCAGGGGTTGGCCCGGCACCTGATGGAACGGCTGTTCGAATGGGGCCGCAGCGTCGGCATGACCGAGATCGTCGGCCAGGTGCTGGCGGAAAACCGGCCGATGCTGGCCTTCATGCGCGCCCTCGGCTTCGGGCTTCGCGTCAGCGCCGAGGATGCGGATGTGATGGAGGCCCGCAAGGTGCTGTGACGGCCCGGCGCTGGCGCCGGGCGCAGTGTTGAAGTGGCCACGCCATCGGCCGCCTTCGCGCCCCGGCGACATATCCAGGCAGGGCGCTCCCTTCCAATTCCGGAGCGCCCGGACCCGTCGCCCTACGACGCCGCGTGCACCCGGATCAGTTCGCGCAGCCGCGCAGCCGCCTCGCCGCCCTTCAGCGCATCGCGCCAGGCGGCCTCGGCCACACGCTGGTGGGTTCCCACCGCCTCATCCGCGGCGGTGATGAAGGCGACGCCCGCGGCGGCGGTCGGGTGGGCGTCCGGGGCGAAGGCGCTGCCGACGACATGGGCGCGTTCGCGCCCGCGCAGCACCATGAAGGGCCCCGAAGGTTCGGATCCGGCAATCAGGCCGAGTTGGAGGCCGATCGGAACCGTCTCCATCTGGTTGGCGATGGCCTCGGCTTCGGAACGTGCCGCAAGGCGGCACCGGATCCGCGCGCGTTCCGACAGTTGCAGGCCGCCGGCGACGCCGTCGGTGAGCAGGCGCGCGATGGTCGCTTCGCCGAGAAGGGCGATGATGTTGGGCTTGCGGGACTGCTGCAGCTTCTTCCGCGCCGTCAGCAGGCCAAGCATCTGTTCGACCTGGGTCCGGGCGAGCAGTCGATCGGGGCTGGCATCCGCGTGTTCGGTCCAGGCCTCGCTGAGCGCGCCGTCAAAGGCCTCGGTCGCCACCGGGTAGCACATGCCGCCACCCACCTGCAGGACCTGGTCGGCTTGCTCCTCCACCTGGCGCAGACGCTCCTGGAAAGCGGCGGGGCGCCCGAAATACTCGACGCCGATGCCCAGCAGCGACAGCGGCGAAATCTTGAGCAGTTCGGCGAGGCGGCGAATGGTGTCGAGCTTGATCACCTCGCCCTTTTCGTAGCGATACAGGGCGGCGCGCGACACGCCGAGCCGTGCGGCGATCTCCTCGGCCCGCAAGCCGGATTCCAGCCGATAGGCTCTCAATTGCTGGCCGATTTCCGCGAATCGCATTGCAACCCTCCCGTGGGCGAGACTGGGTCAGATTACCTGGTATCGGCACGATTTCCGAGACAAAATCTCACGGCACGGCCCTGGGCCCGTTGCCCGCACCGACAAGTGAGTGGCGAGACCTCCTGCGTGACCGTCCGATTTTCCGCGGACGGGGTCGCGGGCGGCGCGACGGCGCGGCATTGGGGCGCGCGCCGTCACCGCGGGAACCGGTTCGGCCCGCGATGTCTGTCGTCCGACCGGACCGCCGACGCAGCGTTGCTGCGCGGGCGGTCCGCCATGGCGTTCAGGCGTCCTCGGCAACCTTGTGGGCGGCGAGCGTCTCGAGTGCCTTCACCAGACCGGAATGGTCGAGTTCCGCCCCGCCGGCCGCCGCGACCGCGGCAAACAACTGCTGGGTCGAGGCGGTGTTGGGCAACGCCACGCCCAGGTCCCGCCCGGCCGACAGCGCCAGGTTCAGGTCCTTCTGGTGCAGCCGGATGCGGAAGCCCGGGTTGAAGGTCCGCTTGATCATCCGCTCGCCATGCAGTTCCAGGATGCGCGAGGTGGCAAGGCCGCCCATCAGCGCCTGGCGCACCTTGGCCGGATCGGCGCCTGCCTTGGAGGCGAAGGTCAGCGCCTCGGCTACGGCCTCGATGGTGAGCGCCACGATGATCTGGTTGGCGACCTTGCAGGTCTGCCCCGCGCCCACCGGCCCGACCAGCGTCACGTTCTTGCCCATGGCGTCGAACAGTGGCTTGGCGCGGGCGAAGGCGGCGTCGGACCCGCCGACCATGATGGTCAGGCTGGCCTGCTTCGCACCGACCTCGCCGCCCGAGACGGGGGCGTCGAGATAGTCGCCTCCCCTGGCGGCGATCTTCTCGGCGAAACCCTTGGTGGCGGTCGGGCTGATCGAGGACATGTCGATGACCAGCGTGCCCGGCTTCAGCCCCTCGGCCACGCCCTTCGCGCCGAACAGCACGGCTGCGACATCGGGGGTGTCGGGCACCATCAGGATGGCGACCTCGGCACCGGCGGTGGCGGCGGCGGCGTCGGGGGCGACGGCGAAGGCGGCGCGGTCCTCGGCGGTCAGGCTGGCGCGCTCGACCACGGTGATGTCATGGCCGGCGGCCTTGAGATGGCCGGCCATGGGGCGGCCCATGATGCCGAGGCCGATGAAGGCGATCTTCATGCATTTCACTCCGTGTTCGGCCGCTGCGGCGCGGGACGCCGCCCTTCTGGCCCGCTGCGGAGAGATAGCCGAGCCCTCCGGGCGGGGGAACCTGCCCCGCGCCGAAGCCGAACAGATGTGCGAATTCTGCGTCAGTGCACCAAAAAATATGAATCTGATCGGCAGTAACGCTATATTGATACGGACTTGAAGCCTTTCGGACGGGCAAAAAATGCACCGTATCGACGCCATCCGCCGCCTCGCGGCTCTTGCCATGATCTGCGCCGGCCAGCCGGCCGCCGCGCAGGACAGCATTGTCCGCCTGCAGGAGGCCGACACCGGCCAGCCGCTGATATCGGTGCTCGGCACCGGGTTGGGGCTGTCCTTTGCGACGCTTGCGCTCGAACTGGGCTGCCCGACGCCGCAGAGCTGGACGATGGCGGTGACCGGCGTGCAGGCGCAGCCCGGAACCCAGGTGAGCCTTGGCTTCGGCGATCCGATGGGTGGCTATACCGAGGTGCGCGCCTGGCCGGTCGACTACCGCGAGGACCGGCTGCGCCTGCGCGTCGACCGCAACGCCTTCCGCGCCGCCCTGGCCCAGGCGCGAACGGATTATCCGGAGCCCGCGGGCACCGATATCCGGGTCGTGGTCGGCGGCATGGTGGGCGTATCGGTGCAGCGCGATACGCTGGTGCGGGCACTGACCGCCTTCGCGCAGGATTGCGAGGCTGCCCGCCCGCCCCCGCGCCCCGCTGCCCGCCTCAACGCCCGCGGACCGGGGCGCTGAAGCAGAACGCGCGGGCGTGCGACCGCGTCACGCCAGGTAGGGCTTGGCCCACCCCAGCCCGGCCTCCGTGTTTCCCGCCGGGCGATACTCGCAGCCGATCCAGCCGCGGAAGCCCAGCGCGTCGATGCGGTCGAACACGAAGGGCCAGTTGACCTCGCCCGTGCCGGGTTCGTTGCGGCCCGGATTGTCGGCCACCTGCATGTGCGCGATCAGCGGCAAGTGCTTCTCGACGCGCTTCACCACGTCGCCCTCGGTGATCTGGCAGTGATACAGGTCAAACTGCATCCCCAGCCGCTCCGGCCCGACCGCCGCGATGATCGCCGCCGCCTGGTCGGTGGTGTTGAGGAAGAAGCCGGGGATGTCGCGGTGGTTGATCGGTTCGATGATCGGCTTGACGCCGGCCTTGGCGCATTGGTCCGCTGCCCATGCCAGGTTCGCGCCGTAGACGGCCGTCATGGTGTCATGCGCCACGCCTTCCGGCGCCAGCCCCGCCATCACATGCAGACGCGGGCATTGCAGCGCCGTGCTGTATTCGAGCGCCTTCGCGATGGCGTCGCGGAATTCGCCCTGGCGGCCGGGCAGGGCGGCGATGCCGCGTTCGCCCTTCGTCCAGTCGCCCGGCGGCGCGTTGAACAGCACCTGCGACAGGCCGTTGTCCTGCAGTCGCGCGGCGATCTCGGCGGCCGGGAAATCATAGGGAAACAGGAACTCCACCGCCTTGAACCCCGCCTTCGCGGCCAGCGCGAAACGGTCGAGGAACGGCACCTCGTTGAACATCATCGAGAGGTTCGCGGCGAAGCGAGGCATTCCGGCATGTCTCCCAAAGGTCGTGCGGCAGGCTAGAGCAGATCGCGTCCGGGTGGAATCACCCGGCAGGGTGACGACGGCGTCCTGAAAACGGCGCGCGACGCTTCCGTCGGCGGCGGAACCGCAGCGCCGCCCGCCCCGACGCTTGCCAATCCCGGGCGGGGTTTGCCCTGCTGCCGGCAGGTCGCGGCTGACTGCCCCGGGCTCGCCTCCGATCAGGGCTTCGGGCAGGATGGCGCCATGCCCATGGATACTCCGCGCGCGGCGCGCATCATCGGGATGGCGGCCTTGGCGGGGCTTGCCGCGGCCTGCCTGCTGGTGCTGCGGCCATTCATCTCGGCGCTGCTCTGGGCGGTGATCCTCGCCTTTTCCACCTGGCCGGTCTTCACCTTCGTCTGCCAGCGGCTGCGGCTGTCGCGCGGGATCGGCGCGGCGCTGATGGTCGCGGTCATGTTCCTGCTGATCGGCCTGCCCATCGCGCTCGCCGCACCGACCAGCCGCGAACAGGTCGAGGCGCTGCGGGTCAGCCTGGAGGCGCTGCTGACCGAGGGGCTGCCCGGCCTCGGCGCCTGGCTGTCCGGCCTGCCGGTGGTCGGTCCCTGGATCCATAGCTGGATCGGGGAGGCGGAGTTCGACCTGCTCGGCCTCGCTGGGCTGCTGCGACCCTATGCGGGGACGCTGACGCAGCAGGCGCTGTCGGTGCTGCTCGCGGTGCTGTCCGGGCTGGCGGAGCTGCTGCTCGCCATCCTGCTCGCCTTCTTCTTCTACCGGGACGGGCCGGCCATGGCGGACCGCGCCCAAGCGCTCATGCGGCGGCTGGCCGGCGATACCGGCATCCGGATGATGACGCTTGCCGCCGACGTCACGCGGGGCGTGGTCTGGGGCCTGGTCGGCACCGCCGTGGCGCAGGGCATCCTGACCGGGATCGGACTGTCGATCGCGGGCGTGCCGCAGCCCATCCTGCTGGCGGTGATTGCCGGGGTCATCTCGATCATGCCGGTCGGTGCGCCGCTGATCTGGATCCCGTCCAGCCTGTGGCTGCTGACCCAGGGTGAGACGGGGTGGGGGATCTTCATGGCGCTGTACGGGGCGCTGGTGATCTCCTCGGTCGACAACATCATCCGTCCCTGGGCGATCGCCCGCGGGGCGGACCTGCCGCTGCTGCTGACGCTGATGGGCGCGCTGGGCGGCGTGCTGGCCTTCGGCTTCCTCGGGCTGTTCCTCGGGCCCGTGGTGCTGGCGGTCGGCTATACGCTTCTGCTTCAATTCGCCAGCGGGGTGGAGGAGGGGCCGCAAGCCCCTTCCACGCCGTCCCCGCCGGCCCTATAGCCGCGGGCTTCCGTCCAAAGGCCGGTCCACAAGGCCCGGCGCCGGGAAACGAGGGGGTGCAAAGGGATGCGTAAGCTGCTGATGGCGGCCGCACTGGCCGTGGGGCTGGGCGCGGGATGGGCTGCGGAGGCCCGCACGGTACGCTGGGCCGCCTCGGGCGATCCGAACACCATGGATCCGCACAGCCAGAATGTCGGCACCGTGACGATGGTGCTGCAGCAGATCTACGACACGCTGATCTCCCGCAACCAGGAGCTTGGCCTCGCCCCGGGGCTTGCCACGCGCTGGGAACAGGTCGAACCCACCCGCTGGCGCTTCTGGCTGCGCGACGGCGTGAAGTTCCATGAAGGCCAGGCCTTCACCGCCGGGGACGTGGTGTTCTCCATCACCCGCGCGCAGCAGCCCACCTCCAACTACGCCATCTATGTCGACACCATCGACCGCGCCGTGCAGGTCGAACCGTTGGTGGTCGACGTCATCACCCGCGTTGCCGACCCGATCCTGCCGAACAAGATCGCGTCGCTGATGATCATGTCGCAATCCTGGTCCGAACAGCACAACGCCACCCGCCCGCAGAACACCCGTGCGCGGGAGGAGATGTTCACCACCCGCAACACCAACGGCACCGGCGCCTTCCGCCTGAGCGTGCGCGAGCCCGATGTGCGCACCGTGATGGTGCGCAACACCGACTGGTGGGGCTGGAGCGAGCCCGCGAGCCGCGAGGCCAACATCACCGAGATCATCTACCGCCCGATCTCTTCGGATGCGACGCGCATCGCGGCGCTGCTGTCCGGCGAGGTGGATTTCGTGCTCGACCCGCCGCTGCAGGACCTCGCCCGCCTGCGCGCCGCGCCGAACATCAAGGTGACCGAGGGGCCGGAGGTCCGCACCATCTTCCTCGCGATGGACGTGCATCGCGATGAGCTGCTGTACTCCGACGTGCGCGGCCGCAACCCGCTGAAAGACCTGCGGGTGCGCCAGGCGCTGTACCAGGCGATCGACATCCAGGCGATCCACCGCACGACGATGCGCGGCCAGTCGGTGGTGACCGGCACCTTCTTCCCGCCGCAGGTGAACGGCTACACGCAGTCCGAGGATGTCCGCCTTCCCTATGACCAGGCCCGCGCCCGCGCCCTGCTGGCCGAGGCGGGGTATCCGAACGGCTTCGAGATCACGCTCGACTGCCCGAACAACCGCTACATCAACGATGAGCAGATCTGCCAGGCGATCGTCGCGATGTGGGCGCGCGTGGGCGTCCGGGCGCGGCTGAACTCCATGCCACTGGCGCCGTTCTTCGCGAAGATCCAGCGCGACGACACCTCGATCTACCTGCTCGGCTGGGGCGTGCCGACGCTCGATGCGCTGTATTCCTTCCAGTCGCTGCTGCGCTCCCGCGATGGCGGGCAGGGCAACGGCATCTGGAATTACGGGCGGTATTCCAACCCCCGGATGGATGAGCTGATCGACATCATGACGAACCAATCTGGCGCGCCGCGCGACGCGGCGATCCGCGAGGCGCTGCGCATCTATCGCGAGGACGTGCCGCATATCCCGCTGCATCACCAGATGATCCCCTGGGCGATGCGGGCGAACCTGACCATCCCGCATATGGCGAACAACCAGCCGTATTTCCGCTGGGCCCGCATGAACTGAACAGCATCGCGGGCGCGGCGGAACACGCCGCCGCGCCCGTGCCGGAGTGAATGAATGTTCGCCTTCATCATCAACCGCATCCTGCAAGCGATCCCGGTCATGCTGGCGGTCGCGCTGATTTCCTTCGCGATGTTCGCCTATGTCGGCGACCCCGTGGCGATCATGCTTGGGCAGGATTTCACCGAGGCGCAGCGCGATGCACTGGTGCGCGACCTCGGCCTCGACCAGCCCTTCTGGGTGCAGTTCGCGTCCTTCGTGGGGCATGCGGCGCAGGGTGAATTCGGCCTGTCCTACCGGCTGTCGCGCCCGGTCGCGCAGCTGATCGCGGAACGCGCGCCGGCGACGCTGGAACTGGCCTTCTGCGCGGCGGCGCTCGCGCTGCTGATCGGCGTGCCGATGGGGGTCTATACCGGGCTGTACCGGCATTCCTGGCTGTCGCGGTTCTTCCTGACCTTCTCCCTGATCGGCGTGTCGCTGCCGACCTTCCTGATCGGCATCCTGCTGATCCTGGTCTTCGCGGTGTGGCTCGGCTGGCTGCCCTCCTTCGGGCGGGGCGATACGGTGCAACTCGGGTGGTGGTCCACCGGCTTCCTCACCTGGTCGGGGGTCAAGGCGCTGGTGCTGCCGGCGATCACGCTCGGGCTGTTCCAGCTGACGCTGATCATGCGCTTGGTCCGTGCCGAGATGATGGAGGTGCTGCGCACCGACTACATCAAGTTCGCCCGTGCGCGCGGCCTGCCGAACCGGGCCGTGTATTTCGGCCATGCGCTGAAGAACACGCTGGTGCCCGTCATCACCATCGTCGGGCTGCAACTCGGCGCCATCATCGCCTTCGCCATCGTCACCGAGACGGTGTTCCAGTGGCCCGGCATGGGGCTGCTGTTCATCCAGTCCGTCGGTGCGGCCGACATTCCGGTGATGAGCGCCTATCTACTGCTGATCGCGCTGGTCTTCGTGTCGATCAACCTGATCGTCGACCTGCTGTACTACGCCGTCGATCCGCGATTGCGGATCGGGCGCGGCAAGGGAGGGCACTGACATGGCCGCTTCCGTTGCGCGCTTCCTCGATTCCGACCTGTGGTGGTCCTTCAGGCGGTCCCCGGTCACGGTGGCTTCGGCCATCGTGGCGGCGATCTGCATCCTCGGTGCCCTGCTGGCGCCGTTGATCGCACCGCATAACCCGTTCGACCTGGCCAGCCTGAACCTGATCGACGCCTTCAAGCCGCCGGCCTGGGACGAGGACGGGGTGAGGGAGTACATCCTCGGCACCGATGACCAGGGGCGCGACGTGCTCTCGGCCATCATGTATGGTGCGCGGGTGTCGTTGCTGGTCGGGCTTTCGGCGACGGCCTTCGCGACGCTGCTGGGCGTCTCGCTGGGGTTGCTGGCCGGCTATATCGGCGGCGCGGTGGACGGGCTGCTGATGCGCATCTGCGACGTGCAGCTGACCTTTCCCTCGATCCTGGTCGCCCTGCTGGTCGATGGCGTGGTGCGCGCCGCCCTGCCGCGGGAAGTGCATGACCAGATCGCGCTGTTCGTGGTGATCTTCGCCATCGGCATCAGCGAATGGCCGAAATTTGCCCGCACGGTGCGCGGATCCACCCTGGTCGAGCGCAACAAGGAATACGTCCAGGCCGCCCGCGTGATCGGCGTGCCGAAGCTGCGCATCATGGTCAGCCATGTGCTGCCGAACGTCGTCGGGCCGGTGCTGGTGGTGGCGACGCTGAACCTCGGCCTGGCGATCCTGGCGGAGGCGACGCTGTCCTTTCTCGGTGTCGGCGTGCCGCCGACCCAGCCATCGCTCGGCACGCTGATCAGGATCGGCAACGACTTCCTGTTCTCCGGCGAGTGGTGGATCACCATCTTCCCCGGCGTCGCGCTGATCGCCATGGTGCTGTCCGTCAACCTGCTGGGCGACTGGCTGCGCGACGCCCTCAATCCGAAGCTGCGCTAATGTCCAATACCGCCCCCCTGCTGCAGGTCAGGAACCTGCGCGTTGAGTTTCCGACCCGGCGCGGGACGCTGGTCGCGCTGGACGACGTGTCCTTCGACATCGCGCCCGGCGAGGTGCTGGGCGTAGTCGGTGAATCCGGCGCCGGCAAGTCGATGACCGGCGCGGCCATCATCGGCCTGCTGGAACCGCCTGGGCGTATCGCGCGCGGGGAGGTCCTGCTCGACGGCAAGCGCATCGACAACCTGCGCTACGAGCAGATGCGCCGCATCCGGGGCAAGGAGATCGGCGCGATCTTCCAGGATCCGCTGACGACGCTGAATCCGCTCTACACCGTGGGCCGGCAACTGGTGGAGACGATGACCACCCATCTGCCGATCGGCCCCGGCGAGGCACGCAAGCGTGCCATCGGCTGGCTGGAGATGGTCGGCATCCCCGCCGCGGCGCAGCGGATTGATTCCTACCCGCATGAATTCTCGGGCGGCATGCGCCAGCGCGTGGTGATCGCGCTCGCCTTGTGTGCCGAACCGCGGCTGATCGTGGCTGATGAACCGACCACGGCGCTCGACGTGTCGATCCAGGCGCAGGTCATCGCTCTGCTCAAGACGCTGGCGCGGGAGAAGGGCACGGCGATGATGCTGGTGACCCACGACATGGGCGTGATCGCCGAGACCGCCGACCGCGTCGCGGTTATGTATGCCGGCCGCGTCGCCGAGATCGGACCTGTGCGGGAGGTAGTGAAGCATGCCAACCATCCGTATTCGGCCGGGCTGATGGCCTCGATCCCGCCCTTGGATCGCCGCGTCGAGCGCCTCGCGCAGATCGATGGTGCGATGCCGCGGCTATCCGCCATTCCGCAGGGCTGCGCCTACAACCCACGCTGCCCGCAGGTCTTCGACAAATGCCGCGAATTGCGGCCCGACCTGATCGACGCCGGTACCACCCGCGCGGCCTGCTGGCTGTTCGACACGGAGATCGCCCGTGGCTGACGCACCCCCGATGTTCGAGGTTCGCGACCTCGCGCGCCATTTCGACGTGTCGCGGCCCCTGCTGCAAAGGCTGGTAACGCGCGAGGGCAAGCGGATCCTGCGCGCGGTGGACGGCATTTCCTTCGCGATCCCGAAGGGCACGACGCTGTCGCTGGTGGGTGAATCCGGCTGCGGCAAATCGACTGTCGCGCGTCTGTCGGTCGGGCTCTACGGGCCTTCCGCCGGGGCGGTGATCTTCGACGGGCGCGACCTGGCGGAAGCGCGCGCCCTGGCCGACCAGCGCCGGCGCATGCAGATGATCTTCCAGGACCCCTATGCGTCGCTGAACCCGCGCTGGCGCGTGGCGGACATCATCGCCGAACCGATCCGCGCCTTCGGGCTGGCGGGCACGCGCGGCGAGCAGGAGAACCGCGTCGCCGAGTTGCTGACCCAGGTCGGGCTGTCGCCGCTCGACGGGCAGAAATTCCCGCATGAATTCTCCGGCGGGCAACGCCAGCGAATTTCCATCGCGCGCGCGCTGTCATCCAACCCGGAATTCCTGGTCTGCGACGAACCGACCTCGGCGCTCGACGTCTCGGTGCAGGCGCAGATCCTGAACCTGATGAAGGAGCTTCAGCAGCGGCTGGGGCTGACCTTCTTGTTCATCAGCCACAACCTCGCCGTGGTGCGTCAGGTCAGCGACCGGATCGGGGTGATGTATCTCGGGCGGCTGGCGGAACTCGCCCCGGCCGAGACGCTGTTCCGCGCCCCGCGTCATCCCTATACGCGCGCGCTGATGGAAGCGATCCCGGACCTCGACATGACCGGGCGGGAACGCATCCCGGTGGGTGGCGAGGTGCCGTCGCCGATCACGCCGCCATCCGGCTGCGCTTTCCATCCGCGCTGCCCGCTGGCCAACGACCGCTGCAAGCGGGAACGGCCGGAATTGAAGCCGGCCGGGGAGGCGATGGTCGCCTGCCATGCGGTGGAGGAAGGCCGTGACGACGCGATGCCGATGCCGGCGATCGCGCGGGCGGCGGCGTAGGGCGCAGCGGAGAGGGGCGTCGCCCCTCCCCGGAACCCCACCCCACCAAAGGCCTAAGGGCCTTTGGAAACCTCCTGCCGCCCTCGAAGGAAGGCTGCCCCAAGCTAGGGAGAACTTGAGCGTCTATAGTCTTCGCACAATAGCTCCCAGGACTCAGCGTGGCATTCGATCGTTTCATCGCGGAAATAGAACAAAAAATGTCGCTTTGGCCTCATGTGCGGTATACTTCCAGGAATTGCGTTCTCTCCCAACGGTTCACCTCCGATTATTTCGTAGAACTCGCCCCATTTTGGGGCTTGGAGCGCGAACCGCCCCGCGCCTGCATACCAGCCGTGGTCATTTGTAGAATCCCAGCACCATCGGCTGTAGTTTTCAAATCGCAATAAACCTCGAATACCCCAGCGGTCGTCCCAGCCAAATGATGAATTCGACATGAGGAAGGAGATGGTCAGGTAAGAGAATCTGTTAGAGACGGTTGGGTCAGGGCCATTCGAGTCAGCATTCCAATCAGTATTTTGTCGAACGAATTGTAGCTCAGCCATCGCGCTCGTCTTTCTGCATGGTCTCGGTGCTACGCGTGATCGGCGCCTGCAAATGCGCGGCGCCACGCTTGCAGCGGCATAAGGCGCCCAATAACGCGGACTCTTCTGGCGCCCACTATACTAACGTCTTCGTCGCATAGTCACCGATAGGGCACCACCGCCACCGCATTGAACGGCGACCCATCCACCAGCCGTGTCGACCAGGCGAGATAGACGACGGTGTGTGCGTCCTCATCCACGAAGCGGTGCACCCGCGTCTCCTTGAAGAACAGCGACGTGTTGCTCTCGTAAACCTGCTCGCCGCGTTCGCCGCGGCGGGCGCTGTCGGCCACGCGCACCTCGCCGGTCGCCACGCAGGTCAGGGAGAAGCGGCCGGGATCTTCGGCGAGGCCCACCATGCCGGACACGCCGCCGGTGCGCGCCTGGCTGATGTAGCAGGACACGCCGGCGACCTCGGGGTCGTTGAAGCGTTCGACCACCACGCGGTGGCTGCGCGTCAGGCCGAGATTGGTCAGCGCCGTGTTCACATAGCCGATCTCGCGGGTTTCCTGCGCCCGCGCGGGGGCGGCGAAGGTCAGCGCCAGCAGGGCGGCGAGAGCAATTCGGGTCATGGGTGTCTCCGTCATCCGCAGGCACAACGCAGCAGAAGGCAATCAGTCACCGATCGCCACGCCTTCCCGGCGCGGATCGGCACCGCCGACCAACCCCTCCGGCGTGACGCGGATGATCTGCAGGCCGGAATTCATCTCGCCGAGCCGCACGTCGTGGCCCAGCGCGCGCAGGGCAGGGGCGAGGGCCGCGGCCGGCGTGCCCGTCTCCAACTCGATGGACCCGCCCAGCGTGCCGACATGCGGCAGCGCGGCCGCCTCCTGCGGCGCCATCCGCCAGTCGAGCAGCGCCACCAGCGACTGCGCGACATACAGGATGATGCGCGCCCCGCCCGGCGCCCCGGTCACGGCGTAGAGCTTCCCCTCGCCATCCAGCACGATCGTCGGCGACATCGAGGATCGCGGGCGCTTGCCGCCTTCGACGCGGTTGGCGATCGGGCGGCCATCGCGCTGCGGCTCGAAGGAAAAGTCGGTCAGCTCGTTGTTCAGCATGAAGCCGCGCACCATCACCCGCGCGCCGAACAGCGCTTCGATGGTGGTGGTCATCGACACGGCATCGCCATCCGCATCGACGATCGAGACATGGCTCGTCCCGGCTTCGAAATCCTGCCGTTGCGGGGCAAGGTTCGTCTCCCGCCACGGTGGATTGCCGGCGCGCGGCGCAGCCACCGCACGGCCGCGATCCATCTGCTGCGCACGCGCGGTCAGGTAGCCCGGATCGGTCATGCCGCGCGTCGGCACCGAGACGAAATCCGGATCGGCGACATAGGCATTGCGGTCGGCGAAGGCGAGCCGCCCGGCATCGGCCAGCAGATGCGCCGCCTCGGCCCCCTGCGGGTCCAGCCGCGGCATGTCGAAATGCCCGAGCAGCCCAAGGATCTGCGCCACCGCGATGCCGCCCGAGGAGGGTGGCGGGAAGCCGCAGACGCGGAACCGGCGATAGGGCGTGCAGACCGCGTCGCGCCGCCGCGCCGCATAGGTGGACAGGTCGGTCGCCGCCATCACGCCGGGATTGGTCGGATGGCCGGTGACGGCGGCGACGATGGCCTCGGCGATCGGCCCTTGCGCGAGCGCCTGCGCCCCGTGATCGGCGATCGCCCGCAGCGTTTCCGCCAGCGCGGGATTGCGCAGGCGATGTCCCGCCGGCAGCGGCACGCCCTGCTCCGCGAAGAAATACGCCGCCGCCGCCGGGTCGCGCCGCAGCGCCGCGCTGTCCGCCACGATGTCGCGCGCCAGGCGTTCGCTGATCGGGAAGCCGTCCTCGGTCAGGCGTATGGCGGGAGCGATCAGGCGCGGCCAGGGCAGGCGGCCGAATTCCCGGTGCGCGGCTTCCAGCATCGCCACCGTGCCCGGCACACCGACGGCGCGGCCGCCGACCACGGCCTCCATGATGGGCATCGGGCGGCCATCGCGCAGGAACAGGTCCGGGCCGGCGGCGGCCGGCGCGGCTTCTCGCCCGTCCCAGCCGGTTAGGCGGCCGGTGCCGGCGCTGAGATGCAGCAGCAGCGCGCCGCCGCCGATGCCGGAGGATTGCGGTTCGACCAGCGTGAGGACCATCTGCACGGCGACGGCGGCATCGACGGCGCTGCCACCGTCGCGCAGGATTTCGACGCCGGCGGCGGCGGCCAGCGGATGCCCGGCCGCGACCATGAAGCGTCTTGCCGGGGCCTGGGCCGAGGCCACCCCGGTCAGCAGGATCAGCAGCAGGATGGCGCGGCGCAGGATCATCGCGGCAGGATAGCGCAATGAACGACCACGGCGAGCAGGCACGTCGGCTGTTGCGCGGGCGCCGGGCCGAGGCCACCGGCCGCGACGCGGAGGATGTCGCGGCGGCGGCGCTGGCCCGCGACGGCTGGGCCGTGCTGGCCCGACGCGCCCGCACGCCGGCGGGCGAGATCGACCTGGTGGCGGAACGCGATGGGTTGCTGGCCTTCGTCGAGGTGAAGGCGCGGCCTTCTTTGTCCGAGGCGGCCTTCGCGCTGGGTCCGAAGCAGCGGGCGCGGCTGGTGGCCGCGGCAGAATGCTGGATTGCGGCCAATCCCGGCCATGGCGCGGCGGGCATGCGCTTCGACGTGGTGATCGTGGCGGCGGATGGTACGGCGCGGCGGATCGCCGATGCGTTCAGGCTCGGGGATTAGAGCAGGTCGCGCCTGGCCGTACCCGGTCAGGCGCGTGAAGATGTTCGCTCAGACAATTGGCTGCGGCGGTTCGCGGCGGCACGGTTCGACGCCAAGCGTTCTAGGCGACCGCCGCGCGCCCCGGCATGCGGTGCCGGAAGGCCAGCGCTTCCGCCACATGCGCGCGGCGGATCGAGGCACTTCCGGCCAGGTCCGCGACGCTGCGCGCGACGCGCAGAGTGCGCACATGGGCGCGCGAAGACAGTCGAAGCCGCGTCGCCGCGGTCTCGACCAGCGCCTCGGCCTCGGCATCCAGCAATGGCATGAGGTGGCCGATCTCGGCCTCGGCATTGTTGCGCGGGCCATCCTCGCCCCAGCGGGCGCGCTGCGCGTCGCGGGCAGACTGCACGCGGGCGGCGACAACGGCGCTGGTCTCCCCCGCTGGGGCGCGCGTCAGTTCCGCCGCGGGGATCGGCATGACCTCGATCGTCAGATCCATGCGGTCGAGCAGCGGGCCCGACAGCCGCCCCTGGTAGTCCTCCCCGCAGCGCGGCGCGCGGCCGCATTCGCGCCCAGCCTGGCCGAGATAGCCGCAGCGGCACGGATTCATCGCGGCGATGCACTGGAAGCGCGCGGGATAGGTGACGTGCGCATGGGCGCGGCTGATCGTGGTGCGGCCGGTTTCCATGGGCTGGCGCAGCGCCTCCAGCGCCGGGCGCGGAAATTCCGGCCATTCGTCGAGGAACAGCACGCCGCGATGCGCCAGGCTGATTTCACCCGGCTTGGCGCGATGGCCGCCGCCGATCAGCGCAGGCATGGAGGCTGAATGATGCGGCTCGCGGAAGGGCGGTCGCGTCACCAGCCGCCCGCCTTCCAGCATCCCGGCGATCGAATGCACGAGGGAGACTTCGAGCGCCTCGCCCGGCGACAGATCCGGCAGCAGTCCCGGTAAGCGCGCCGCCAGCATGGATTTGCCCGCGCCAGGTGGGCCGACCATCAGCAGGTTGTGCGACCCTGCCGCGGCGATCTCGATGGCCCGTTTCGCGCTCTCCTGGCCACGTACCTCCGACAGGCAGGGGCCAGCCCGTGGCGCGGCCTCAAGGTTCGGTGGCGCGGGCGGCGAGAGCAACTGCGTGCCGCGGAAATGGTTGAGCAGTGCGAGGATGTCGGGCGCCGCCAGCACTTCGATCTGCCCGGCCCAGGCGGCCTCGCCGCCCTGCGCGGCAGGGCAGATCAGCCCGAGGTCGCGGGCGCTGGCCCCCAGTGCGGCAGGCAGCACGCCCGCCACCGGCATGATCGACCCGTCGAGCGACAATTCGCCCAACGCAGCATAGCCCGCAGCATCCTCCTTCGGGATGATCTCCATCGCCGCGAGCAGCGCGAGGGCGATCGGCAGGTCGAAATGCGATCCTTCCTTGAGGATGTCGGCCGGCGCCAGGTTCACCAGCACGCGCTTCGGCGGTAGCGACAGGCCGAGGCCGGTGAGGGCGGCTCGCACCCGTTCACGGCTCTCAGCGACGGCCTTGTCCGGCAGGCCGACTAATAAGAAGGCCGGAAGGCCAGGGGCGATCTGCACCTGCACCTCGACCGGCACGGGGTCGATGCCGGCGAAGGCGAAGGTAGCGATGCGGGCGATGGTCACGATTGCTTCATGCGAGCGTTCCGCGCCTCGAATTTCAACTAGTACGTTCTATTCGTACTCTTGCTCTCTCGGCAATGGCGATGGCCAATGTGGCTCCTGCCGAATGGGACGTCGCATGCGGCTTGCTTCGATGATTTTGATCGCCCTCGCACTCGCCTTGCCGGCCAATGCTCAGCCGCCCGCGCCCGCGGCCGACGCTGCACAGGCGGAACGTGACGCGATGATTGCCCGGGTGCTGGCGAGTGGTGATGGTCGCGGCTCCGCGACCGCCTATGTCGTCGAGCGCGCGGTCGACGCCCATCTGCTGATCCTCCAGCAGGGGAGACGCTTCCAGCGGCAGCGGTCGGTCGAGGATGGCCTATCCGTGCTCGATATCTGGACCGTGCGGGACACCGACGGGACGGAGCGCGACGTCTACTTCCGGGTCCCTGCCCCCGATACCTTCCCGGCCGAGGCTGGCGAGACGGAGCGGAATATCCGTCGCATCCTGACCTCGGGTGATGGGTGACGCCGGAGACGGCCTTCGTGGTCGGCGGCGCGATCCCGGCGGAATACGCGATCCTGCGGCTGATGGGCCTGCAACGGGGCGTCCAGGCGCTGATCAACCGCGACGGCTGCAATTACGACATCCAGAACGCCCGTGACCCCTCCAGCGGTGAATCGCGGCAGGTCTGGTTCCGCCTTGGTGGCGCCGGCCCGCTTGCTTATTCGGGCCGATGCTAAGCGTGCTGAACTAACCCGAAGCGGCGGCCGCAACGCGCATCATACGACGGAAATTGCCCGACCACAGCAGGTCGATCTCCCGCGCGCCGTAGCCGCGCGCGTGCAACTCGGCCGTGAGGTTCATCGTCTGGGACGCATCCGCCCAGCCCGGAATGCCGCCGCCGCCGTCGAAGTCGGATGACAGGCCGACATGGTCGATGCCGATGCGCTGCACCGCGTAGTCCACATGATCGACCATGTCCTTCACTGTCGCGGGCGACTTCCCGCCCGGCGGTGCCGTCTTGATGAAGGCATCAAGTGCGGTGATCTGCACCAGCCCGCCCGTCGCACGCAGCATGTCGAGCTGTTCGTCATCGAGGTTGCGCGGATGATCGCACAGTGCACGACAGCAGGAATGCGTGGCCACGATCGGCACCCGCGACAGTTCCGCCGCCTGCATCATGGTGGTCTTCGCGCTGTGCGAGACATCGACCAGCAGGCCGATGCGGTTCATCTCGCGCACCACATCGCGGCCGAAGGCTGAAAGCCCGCCATGCTCCGCGACGCCGTCGCCGAGGTCCGGCTTGGGCCGCGCCGCATCGGCGAGGTCGTTGTGCCCGTCATGCGTGAGCGTCAGGTAGATCGCACCGAGATCGCGCCACACCTTCAACCGCGACAGGTCGCGGGCGAGGGCGTTGCCGTTCTCGACCGCGCTCAGCACCGCCAGCGCGCCCGCCGCATGCGCGGCTTCGAGTTGCGCCGAGGTCGCGCAGAAATGCCGCGTGGTGCCATTTGCGCGGGTGCGGATGTGACGCAGCATCGCCTCGGCGCGTGCCGAGGCGGCGGCGAGCCCCTCCGCATCGCGCTTGCCCTGTTGGGTATAGGCGATGAACACCGCGGCCTTCAGCCCGCCGCGCAGCATCTTCGGGAAATCGACGCGGCGGTCGGTCTCGCCCGTGGCATCAGGCGGCTCGGGCCAGCGTATGTCGATATGGGTGTCGAGCGTCAGCGTCGCGGCGTGGATGGCGGCGGCGGTGGTGGTCATGCGGTGCTGCTCCAGCCGGTCAGGAAGCGTTCGAGCAGCGTGCCGATGATATCGACATTGTAGCCGCCCTCCTGGGTGATCGCGGTCGGGATCTTCAACCCGCCGATCATGGCGCCCGCACGGGCGAAGCCGTCCTCGGTAACCGCCAGGGCGCCGAGCGGTTCATCCTTCGACGCATCGAAGCCGAGCGGCACCACCAGCGCATCGGGCTTGAAGTCGCGGATCGCGGCGAGCGCGTAGCGCAGCGCATCGAGCCAGCCCGCATCATCGGTGCCGAAGGCAAGCGGCATGTTCATGTTGCACCCGTCGCCCGCGCCCGCGCCGCGTTCCGCCGTGCGGCCGACGAACCACGGATAATAGTTGTCCGGGTCGCCATGAATCGAGATCGTCAACACGTCGCCGCGGTCCCAGAAGATGCCCTGGGTGCCGTTGCCGTGATGGCTGTCGATATCGAGCACCGCGACGCGGCCCGCCCCGCCATCGCGCAGTGCCTGGGCGGCAAGGGCAGCATTGTTCACATAGCAATGCCCGCCGGCGCGCGCCGCATAGGCATGGTGGCCGGGTGGGCGACACAGCGCATAGGCGGTGCGGCCCTGCGCGGCCTCGGCCGCCGCGGCCAGCGCGCAGGCGGCCGCACCCTGGATCGCGGCCCAGGACCCGGGGCCGATCGGGCAGGCGGTATCGGCGGTGTACCAGCCGGTGCGGCCGACGATGTTCGCACCCGGCCGGCCGCCCTGGGCGAGCATCTCGGGCGCGGCATGGATGTTGGCGACGACCTCCGGGCCCGGCGAGGGCAGCTTCGCCCAATCGATCGCTGCCGTGGCGAGGAAGTCGAGGTAATCAGCCGTATGGACCGCCTCCATCGCGCGCGACGCCAATGGCGGCGGTGCATCCGGTGCGAGACCGAGACGGTGCAGCGCGGCTTCGAGTGCCTCGGCGCGGGCCGGGATCTCGAAGTTGCGGCGCACCTGGCCGCGTTGGAGGAAGAAGGTGGGCGTATGCCCTGCCTGATCGGGATGCGCGAAGGTCTTCATGCTGCCCCGAGGCTAGGCACCCACGTCAGGCTTGTCCACGCACCGGCCGGCAGGGACCTTGTCCGCGCCGCCACCGGGGGGATAGCCTCCCGCTACAATCCTGGGAGACTTCAACGATGGCCGTCTCGCGTCGCGGTTTCATGGCCGCAGCCGCTTCCGCCCCCGTCCTGATGACCGTCGAGCAGGCGCGGGCCCAGGGCATCGCGCCGCGGCGCGGCGGCACGTTGCAGATGATGCTGACGCCTGAACCCCCGGTGCTGCAGATCGGCGTGAACCAGCAGGGGCCGACGCTTGCCGCCGCGCCCAAGATCTTCCAGGGGCTGCTGACCTTCTCCCCGACGCTGGAACCGCTGCCGCTGTTGGCGAAGTCCTGGACCATCAGCCCCGATGGCAAGGAATACATCTTCAACCTGCAGGACAATGTGAAGTGGCATGACGGCCAGCCCTTCACGGCCGATGACGTCGTCTTCTCGATCATGAAGTTCCATACGGAACTCTCGCCGCGCGCGCGGGCGATCTTCACCCTGATCGAGACCTGCGAGGCGCGTGACCCGCTGACCGTGCGCATCGTGCTGAAGCAGGCCTTCCAGCCCTTCCTGCTGATGTTCGACGCGACTGCCGCGGCGATCGTGGCCAAGCACCTGTTCGACGGGCAGGATTATCGCACCGCGCCGGCGGTGCAGCGCCTGACCGGCACCGGTCCGTTCAAGCTGACTGAATGGCAGCGCGGCAACTTCATCCGCATGGACCGCAACGAGGATTACTGGAAGCCCGGCCAGCCCTATCTCGACACCATCATCTACCGCATCATCCCCGACAGCCAGAGCCGTCGCCTCGCCCTGGAATCCGGCCAGGTGCTGCTGAGCCAAGCCTCGGACATCGAGCCCTTCGACATTCCGCAACTTCGCCAGCGGCCGAACCTCGAGGTCAACACCAAGGGGTGGGAGTATTTCTCCCCGCTGTCCTGGATCGAGCTGAACCATCGCGTGAAGCCGCTGGATGATGCGCGGGTGCGGCGCGCGATGTCGATGGCGATCGACCGCAACTTCATCGTCAACCGGCTGTGGTTCGGCGTCGGCAAGCCGGCGACCGGCCCCGTGGCCTCGACCACGCGGTTCTTCGATGCCAATGCGAAGATCGCCGCCTTCAACGTGCAGGCGGCGAATGCGCTGCTGGACCAGGCGGGCTTTCCGCGCAACGCGCAGGGCATCCGCTTCACCCTGAAGCATATCCCGCTGCCCTATGGCGAGATCTGGACGCGGCTGTCCGAATACCTGCGCCAGGCGATGCGCCAGATCGGCGTGGCGCTCGACCTGGAAAGCACCGATGCCGGGTCCTGGGCGCGGCGTGTCGGCAACTGGGAATACGAGACGACGATCAACTTCGTGTACCAGTTCGGCGACCCGACGCTGGGTGTCGAGCGCACCTACGTCTCCTCGAACATCCAGAGGGTGACCTTCACCAATACGGGCGGGTATTCGAACCCGCAGGTCGATGCGCTGTTCCTGCAGGCGCGCAGCGCGGCGGCGGCCGCGGAACGGCAGCGCGCCTTCTCCGACGTGCAGAAGATCCTGGTCGAGGACGTGCCCCAGATCTGGCTGACCGAGCTGTCCTTCCCGACCGTCCACGACAAGAAGGTGCAGAACGTCATCACGACTGGCCTTGGTGTCAGCAAGTCATTCGACGACGTCTTCATCGCCGGCTGACGGATGGAGCTGTCACGGCTGCCGGGCTTCCTGCTGCGGCGCGGGATCAAGGCGCTGATCGTCATTCTGGCGATCGTCGTCTGCAACTTCTTCCTGATCCACGCCGCGCCCGGCGACCCGGCGAGCGTCATCGCCGGGCAGTCGGGGGCGGCGGATGAACGGTTCCTCGCGCAATTGCGGCAGCAGTTCGGGCTCGACCAGCCGCTGTATGTGCAGCTCTGGATCTATCTGAAGGGCGTGCTGACGCTCGATCTCGGCTTCAGCCACAGGCAGCAGTTGCCGGTCTGGACTCTGATCGCCGAACGGCTGCCGGCCACGCTGCTCCTGACTGCGGCGGCCTTCGTCTTCGCGGTATCGGCAGGGGTGACGCTGGGCACGCTGGCGGCGCGGCGCGTGGGCACCTGGTGGGATTCCGTCATCACCGTGATCGCCCTGACCTTCTATGCCACGCCGCTATTCTGGGTCGGGCTGATGCTGGTGCTGTTCTTCTCGGTCTGGTTGGAATGGCTGCCGAGCTTCGGCATGGCGAGCGTCGGCGTCGAGTTGCACGGCATCGCGGCGGTGCTGGACGTGGCGAAGCATCTGCTGCTGCCGGCGCTGACGCTGGGGCTGTTCTACCTGGCCGTCTATGCGCGGCTGACGCGGGCGACGATGCTGGAAGTGGCCGACCAGGATTTCGTCAAGACGGCGCGCGCCAAGGGCGTGCCGGAGGGGCAGGTGGTCCGCCGCCATGTGCTGCGCAACGCGCTGCTGCCGGTCATCACCTTCGCCGGTATCCAGGCCGGGCAGTTGATCGGCGGGTCGATCCTGGTCGAGACGGTGTTCGCCTGGCCGGGCATCGGGCGGCTCGCCTTCGATGCCTTGCTGGCGCGGGATTATGCCGTGCTGCTCGGCGTGTTCTTCTGCACCTCTGTCATGGTCGTGCTGTTCAACCTGGTGACCGACCTGCTCTACGCGGTCGTCGACCCCCGGGTGGAGGTCGAGGGATGAGCCCGTTTGGTCGCGGAGCACCGCAGCGGAGCGTGAATCGCGGGGGGCGGCATGTCTGACTTCTGGCGCCGATACCGTCGCAACCGTGGTGCCGTGGTCGGGCTGGTGATCCTGTTGCTGGTCTTCGCCATGGCGGCCTTCGCCTCAGTGCTGTTCCCCGGCAGCCCGTGGGACATGGCCACCGCGCCCTTCGCACCTCCGGGCGAGGACGGCATGCTGCTCGGCTCCGACAGCCTTGGCCGCGACGTGGCGGCCGGCATCGCGCATGGCGCGCGCATCTCGCTGATGGTGGGTGCGGTGTCCACCGTCGCGGCGCTGTCCATCGGTGTCACGCTCGGGGCCATTGCCGGCTATCTCGGCGGCTGGGTCGATGACGCGGTGATGCGTTTCACCGAATTCTTCCAGACCATCCCGTCCTTCGTCTTCGCCATCCTGCTGGTCGCGATCTTCACGCCGACCATCGGTTCGGTGGTCTTCGCCATCGCCGTGGTGTCCTGGCCGCCGGTCGCGCGCGTCGTGCGGGCGGAATTCCTGTCGCTGCGATCCCGCGAATTCGTCCAGGCGGCGGAGGTGCTGGGCAAGTCGCGCGTCGCCATCGTGGTGACGGACATCCTGCCCAATGCGCTGTCGCCCATCGTGGTGCTGTCCTCGCTGATGGTGGCCTCGGCGATCCTGCTGGAATCCGCGCTGTCCTTCCTTGGCCTCGGCGATCCGAACCTGATGACCTGGGGGTTCCTGATCGGATCGGGGCGTAGCGTGATCCGGATCGCCTGGTGGATGTCGGTATTCCCAGGCCTCGCCATCTTCGTCACCGTGCTGGCGCTGAACCTGGTCGGCGAGGGATTGTCGGACGCGCTGAACCCGCGCCTCGCGCGCCAGCGGGGGACGGCGGCATGACCCTGCTGTCCGTCGAAGGCCTGACCGTCGCCCTGCCGCCTGGCGGCGACCGTCCGCATGCGGTGGAGGACATCACCCTGTCCGTCGATGCGGGGGAGATCGTCTGCGTCGTCGGTGAATCTGGCTCGGGCAAGTCGATCACCGCCAATGCCGTGATGGGGTTGCTGCCCAAGGGCCTGCCGGTGAAGTCCGGCCGCATTGGCTTCGAAGGCCAGGACCTCCTGTCCTTCGGCGCCGAGGCGATGCGTCGCCTGCGCGGCCAGCGCCTCGCGATGATCTTCCAGGAACCGATGACGGCGCTGAACCCCGTCATGCGCGTGGGCGAGCAGATCGCCGAGGCGATGCGCGTTCACGGCTTCGGCGGCGATGCGGGCAAGCGCGTGCCGGAACTGCTGGCGGCGGTGAACCTGCCGGACCCGGCGGCGACGGCGCGGTCCTATCCTTTCCGGCTGTCGGGCGGGCAGCGGCAGCGTGTGATGATCGCCATGGCACTGGCGCTGGAACCGTCGCTGCTGATCGCCGATGAACCGACTACCGCGCTCGACGTCACGACGCAGATGCAGATCCTGCGGCTGATCCGCGAGATCCAGTCGCGCCGCGGCATGGGTGTCATGTTCATCACCCATGATTTCGGGGTGGTGGCGGAAATCGCCGACCGCGTCGCCGTCATGCAGAAGGGTCGCATCGTCGAACAGGGCAGCGCGGCCGAGGTGCTGAACAACCCGCAGCATCCCTATACCCGCGCGCTGATCGCCGCGGTGCCGCATGGCGCGCCTGCCACGACCGTGACTTCTACCGCGCCGCTGGTGCTGGAGGCGCGCGGCGTCGAGAAGACCTATCGGCGTCCCGGCGGCTGGTTCGGCCCGAAGCCCGTGGTGCGCGCCGTGCACGATGCCGATTTCATCCTCCGCAAGGGCGAGACGCTTGGCCTGGTCGGTGAATCCGGTTCCGGCAAATCGACGCTCGCGCGTTGCGTCGTGAAGCTGGTGGTCCCGGAGAAGGGTGAGATCATCTTCGAAGGCGAGGATCTGCGCCCGCTGACACGCGGCGCCTGGAAGCCCTTCCGCAAGAAGATCCAGATGGTGTTCCAGGACCCCTTCGCGTCCTTGAACCCCCGTCGACGTGTCGGCGACATCATCGCGGAAGGTCCGATCACCCACGGCGTCGAACGCGGAGCGGCACTCGACCGCGCGCGGGACCTGCTGCGACTGGTGCAACTCGACCCCGGTGCGATCGACCGGTATCCGCATGAATTCTCGGGGGGGCAGCGGCAGCGCATCGGTATCGCGCGGGCGCTGGCGATGGAACCGGAACTGCTGATCGCGGATGAGCCCGTCTCCGCGCTCGACGTGTCGGTGCAGGCGCAGGTGCTCGACCTGCTGGCGGACATTCGCGCGCGGCTGGGGCTGACCATGCTGTTTATCACGCATGATCTGCGCGTGGCGGCGCAGATCTGCGATCGCATCGCGGTGATGCAGCGCGGCGCCATTGTCGAACAGGGACCGACCGTCGAGGTGTTCGGCAATCCGCAACACGCCTATACGCGGCAATTGCTGGACAGCATTCCGGGCCGCGCCTGGACGCCGCCCGTCATCGCCGCCTGAGGAGCACGCCATGACCGAAACGCTCGACCCCGGCGCGCGCCGCGCGATCCTGCAGGCCGTGGATGCGCTGCGCGACGATGCGGTGCGCACGCTGGAGACGCTGGTGCGCTGCCCCTCGACCTTGGGCAATGAGCAATCCGCGCTGAACGAGATGGCGCGGATCTATGAGGGCCTGGGCCTGGCACCGCGCCGCGTGCCGACGGTGCCGGAACAACTGGAGTCGCATCCGGGCTTCTCGCCGCCGCTGGTGTCGTATGAGGGGCGCGACAACGTCGTCGCCGTGCACACGCCGCGCGAACGGCGTGGCCGCAGCCTGGTCTTGCAGGGTCATGTCGATGTGGTGCCTGAAGGGGCCGCCGACATGTGGGTCACGCCGCCCTATCAGCCCACCATCCGCGATGGCCGCATGTATGGCCGCGGCGCGGGCGACATGAAGGCGGGCATCGTCAGCTATGTCGCCGCTTTCAAGGCGCTGCGCCTCGCCGGGCTGCAGCCGGCGGCCGAAGTGCAGATGCAGTCGGTGATCGAGGAGGAATGCACCGGCAATGGCGCGCTCGCCGCCATGCTGGCGCTGCCGCGCACCGATGCGGTCATCATCCCCGAACCCGGCCCCGGGCTGCCGGCGATGTATTCGGCGGAGGTCGGCGTGGTCTGGGCATGGGTGACGGTCTCCGGCCGCCCGGCGCATGTGCGAGACATGCAGGCCGGCATCAACGCCATCAAGGCCGCCAATGCCATCGCCGCGCGCTTCGACGACTACCAGGCCGAGATGAACAAGGCCGAGCGCATCCATGCCTCCTTCCGCGGCGTGAACCATCCGGTGAATGTCAATTTCGGCACCATCGAAGGGGGCGAGTGGAACAGCAGCGTCCCAACGCGCGCGCGCATCGGCATGCGCGTGGGCGTGATGATGGGCTACACCGCCGCGCTGACGAAGGCGGATATCGAACGCCTGGTGGCCGAGGCCGCGCAGGACCCCGCGCTGAAGGGCGCGACCGTGAAGCTGGAATTCAAGGGCTTCATGGCCGATCCCTGCGTCTTCGACATGAATGCGCCGATCGTGACCATGGCCAAGGGCCACTTCGCCGATGTCTCGGGCGGCTTCCTGCGCGACTACCCGGCGACGGGGCTGACGGACGGGCGCTTCTTCGCGCTGTACCAGGATACCCCGGTCGCGTGCTTCGGCCCCGACGCGCAGGAAATCCACGGCATCGACGAAAGCGTCGGGCTGGATTCCATGCACGACATCACCCGCACCATCGCGTTGACCATGGCCGAGTGGTGCGGGGTGGAGAAGGCGGCATGAGCATCCCGTTCAGCGCCGACCGCTTCTGGGACAGCCTTGAACGGATGGCGCGCATCGGCGCGACGCCCGAAGGCGGGGTGAAGCGCCTGGCGCTGTCGCCCGAGGACGATCACGCCCGCAAGCTGCTGCGCGACTGGGCGATTGCCGCCGGCTGCACCGTGATGGTGGACCGCCTCGGCAGCATGTATTGCACCTATCCCGGTGCCGATCCGCAGGCCGCGCCGGTTGCGGTGGGCAGCCACCTCGACAGCGTGCCGACGGGCGGGAAATACGACGGCCCCTATGGCGTTCTGCTCGGGCTCGAGATCATCCGTGCGCTGCATGAAGCCGGGCGTCGCACGAAGGCGCCCATCGTGATGGTGAACTGGACGAATGAGGAAGGGTCTCGCTTCAGCCCCGCCATGTCGGCGAGCGGCGGCGCGATGGGCGTGATCGAGGAGGCGGCGGTCCTTGCCGCGCACGACAATTTCGATCCGTCCTTCACCTATGCCGATGCGCTCGCTGCCACGAGTTGGGCGGGCACTGCGGACCCTGCGCGGGCGCGTGACTTCGCCGCCTATTTCGAGGCGCATATCGAACAGGGCCCAATCCTGGAGCGCGAGGGCATCCCCATCGGCATCGTCACCCACTGCATCGGCGTCGAGCAATGGGACGTGATCGTCATCGGCACGGATGGCCATGTCGGCTACCCGATGCCCGGGCGAAAGGATGCGCTGGCGGCGTCGTCGGAGCTGATCCTCGCGCTGGAACGCATCGCCATCGAGACCGGCGGGATGGCGACGGCGACGCGGCTGACGTTGCAGCCTGATGCGCGCGGCAACATCCCGTCGATGGTGCGGGTCGCGGCGAACATCCGCCACCCCGATGCCGACGGCAACGCGCGGATGGAAGCGGCCTTCCGCGCCGTTGTCGCGGAGGTCACCGCGCGGCGCGGCGTGCAGGTGGATATCCACCGCGTCGGCGGCTATCCGCGCGTGCCCTTCGCGCCGACGCTGCTCGACGCGCTGCGCCGCGCCGCCGACGGCGCGCAGTTGAAGCACCGCGACATGCCGGGGCCGATCCCGCAGGACGCGCTGCATGTCGGCATCGTCGTGCCCTCGGCGCTGATGTTCATCCCCTGCCATGGCGGCGTCAGCCACCACCCATCCGAGAGCATCTCGCGCGAATGGTGCGCGGCGGGCTTGGCCACCATGGGCCCGGCCGTGATCGAAGCCGCAGGAGGCCTCGCATGAAGAACATCCCCTTCTCCGGCCCGCGGCTGTGGGACAGCCTGATGGAGATGGCGCGCATCGGTGGCACGGCGAAGGGCGGCAACAACCGCCAGACGCTGACCGATCTCGATTCCGAAGGCCGCCATCTGCTGCAGCGCTGGGCGGAAGCGGCCGGCTGCACCATGGCGGTGGATCGCGTCGGCAACATGATGCTGACGCGCCCGGGCCGCGATCCGTCGCGCAAGCCGGTCGCCTTCGGCAGCCACCTCGACACCCAGCCGACGGGTGGCAAGTTCGACGGCGTGCTCGGCGTGCTGGCCGGGCTGGAAGTGCTGCGCGCGGTGCATGAGGCCGGCATCGAGACCGAGGCACCGCTCATGCTCATCAACTGGACCAATGAGGAAGGCGCGCGTTTCGCGCCCCCCATGATGGGCAGCGGCGCGGCCATGGGCATCTTCACGGAAGACGAGGTGCTCGCGAAGCAGGACCCCGAGGGCCACGTCTTCGGTGCCGAACTCGCCCGCATCGGCTGGAAGGGCGATGCCGACCCGGCCGCGCTGCGCGACATCGGCGCCTATCTCGAACTGCATATCGAACAGGGCAAACTGCTGGAGGATGCCGGCAAGGATGTCGGCGTCGTCACCCATGCGCTGGCGCAGAACTGGCTGGAAGTGACGATCGAGGGCGAGGAGGCGCATGGCGGTTCCCCCATGGCCGGCCGCCGCGATGCGATGATGGCCGCCGCCCCGCTGATCGCGGCGATCGAGGAGATCGCGCTCGCCTCCGTCACGCCCCAGGGTGATCCGGGCCGTGCGACGGTCGGGCGGCTGACCGTCTATCCCGACAGCCGCAACATCGCGCCGTCGCGCATCTGGTTCTCGATCGACACGCGGCACCACGACCCGGAACTGCTCGCGCTGATGGCTGCCGAGATCCGCGCGCGCGCCACCGCCATCGCCGCGCAGCGCGGCGTGGCGATCTGCGTGGAGGATTTCTGGTATTCGCCGGCCACACCCTTCGATCCGGCGCTGGTCGGCCGCGTGCGTGACGCTGCCCAGCGTCTCGGCTACAGCCACATGGACATGCCGACCGGCATCGGGCACGACGCCGTCTATGTCGCGCGCCGCGTGCCCACCACGATGATCTTCTGCCCCTGCCATGGCGGCATCAGCCACAACGAGGCCGAGAGCATCACGCCCGCCTGGGCCGAGGCCGGCATGCGCGTGCTGGCCGATGCGGTTCTCGCCACCGCCGGCATTGCCAAGGACTGACGCATCCGCCATCCGGCCCGCGGGTCCGGATATCGGATGCGCAAAGGAGCATTCATGACCCGTATCGCCATCGGCGGCTTCCAGCACGAAAGCCATTCCTTCGCCCCGCGCCCGACGGCGTGGATGGATTTCGTCAAGCCAGGCGGCTTCCCGCCGTTGCAGCACGCCGCGACGCTGCTCGATGCGCTGCGCCCGACAGCCGCCCCCTGTGCCGGCGCCATTGCCGTCGCCGAGGCCGAAGGCGTGGACATTGCCCCGCTCGCCTGGGCCTTTGCCAACCCTGCCGGCCCGGTGACGCGCGAAGCCTTCGAGCGCATCACGGGGCTGCTCGTCGCCGCGCTGTCCGACGCGATGGAGGCCGGGCCGCTCGACGGCGTCTATCTCGAACTGCATGGCGCGATGGTGTCGGACGACTTCCCCGATGCGGAGGGCGAGGTGCTGCGCCGCGTCCGCGCCGTGGTCGGCCCTGACATGCCTATCGCCGTCAGCCTCGACCCGCATGCGAACAAGACCGCGGCGATGGTCGCGCATTCCGATGTGCTGGTGCCCTACCGCACCTATCCGCATATCGACATGAAGCCGGCCGGCGCGCAGGCGGTGCGCCTGCTGCTGCGCATGATCCGCGACGGCGTGCGTCCGGCCAAGGTGTTCCGCGAGCTGGATTTCTGGACCCCGCTGCCCGGCCAATGCACGATGGTCGCGCCGATGGCCGATGTGATGGCGGAACGCGCACGCCTGAACGAGGCCGATGGCGTCTGGGAACTCGGCTTCTGCTTCGGCTTTCCCTATGCGGATTTCCCCGGCTGCGGCATGGCCATCGCATCCTATGCCGACACGCTCGACCAGGCTGCCGCCGCGGCCGAAGCCCTCGCCGCCTTCATCACCTCGAAGGAGACGGACTTCGCCCTCGGCGTCGCACCGGCCGCCGAAGGCGTGGCGCGCGCGATGGCGATGCGTGGCATGACGGGACCTGTCGTGCTCGCCGACACGCAGGACAATCCTGGCGGCGGCGGGCATGGCGATACCACCGGGCTGCTTGCCGAACTGATCCGCCAGGATGCGCAGGGTGCGGTGCTCGCCCCGATGAACGATGCAGATGCCGCCGCCGCCTGCCACGCGGCAGGCGAGGGGGCGGAGATCACCCTCGACCTCGGCGGCAAGAGCGACGGCGCACCACTGCGCGTCACTGCGCTGGTCGAGAAACTCTCCGATGGCTGCTTCACCCTGTCGGGGCCGATGGGGAAGGGGAATCCGGCCAATCTCGGCCTCTCGGCGCTGATCCGCGTCGCACCGGGGGTGCGGG
This sequence comes from Roseomonas sp. CAU 1739, assembly GCF_039839775.1. NCBI lineage: Bacteria > Pseudomonadati > Pseudomonadota > Alphaproteobacteria > Acetobacterales > Roseomonadaceae > Roseomonas > Roseomonas sp. CAU 1739. The sequence goes on along the minus strand of NZ_JBDOQQ010000011.1, from coordinate 152,755 downwards.
TGGTCGTCGTCAGCCGCAAGATGCAGGCGCATGACCAGGAGATTTTCCGCTTCCTCGGCATCGAGCCTGCGGAACAGAGCATCGTCGCGGTGAAGTCATCGGTGCATTTCCGCGCGCATTTCCAGCCCATCGCGTCGGAGGTCATCGTCGTCACCGCGCCAGGGCCGGTGGTCGCCGATCCGGCGGTGTTGCCCTTCACCAACCTGCGTCCGGGCCTGCGGCTGCGGCCAGGGGATAATCGCCGCACGGCGTGATCATCGATGCGGGAGCCCGAGGCGATGCAGATCCTGCGCGTCACGACGATCCTGCCCGCCGGATTGCCCGCCCTGGCACGCGATGCCGCCGGGGAGGGCTTCGGCATGCTCGATGTGCTGCTGCGCGACTGGGCCGATGGCCGCCAGCGTTTCACCGGTGCCGGGGAGGCGCTGTTCGCTGCACGTGATGCCGAGGGTCGGCTCTGTGGCATCGGCGGCGTCACACGCGACCCCTGGGTCGAGGCCCTGCGGATGCGACGCTTCTATGTCGCCGGCTGGGCGCGGCGGAGCGGAATCGGCGCGGCGCTGGCGCGTGCGGCGATCGGCCATGCGCGACAATCCGGGGCAGCCCATCTCCGGCTGCGGGCGCCGGTCACGGCCTTCCCTTTCTGGGAGGCTCTGGGCTTCGTGCCGATCCCGGGCAATCCGCAGGCAACCCATGCCTTGGCGATCGCCGCCGATCAGCCGCTGAGCGTCTCGATCTCCCGCCAGGCCGGCTGACGTGCCGCCGGGGCGCGGCCGATGCCCCACGTCACCACATGCGACTGCCCATCCCGCAGCCAGGTGATCGAGCAGGTCATGTTGGACGGCGCGCCGCGCGGCATGCGGACAAAGCCCGCACTGTCGAGCAGGGCGGCGATGCGGGCATAGGGTGCAGGCACGTCGAGCCGGGTCTCCTCGGCTGGCGCGCCGGCGCGCGGACGTCGTAGCAGGGCGGCTGTGCCATCTACTTCGATGCAGGTGCCGCCACCGCCTCCGGTCACGCCGCCGCCGCAATCGCTGATGATGGTATCGGTCGAGGCCTGCTCCGTTGCGCCCAGCAGCAGCGCCGGCAGCAGCGACAGTGCCAGCAGCGCAGCCGGACGCGCTGTCACCCGGCGAGCAAGGCGCGCACCGCCGCCTCGCGCGGTATGGGTGCGACCGCGCCATGGCCGGTGGTGGACAGCGCCGCGGCCGCGTTGGCGTATCGCGCGGCACCGACCGGATCATCCCCCGCCAGCAGGCGCGCCAGCAGCGCACCCGCGAAGGTGTCGCCGGCGCCGGTCGCATCCACCGCCTGCACGCGATGCGCCGGGATGCGCGTACGGCTGTCCCGCGTCGCCACGACGCAGCCCGCCGCGCCGCATTTCAACAGCACCAGCGGGCAGAGCCGCAGATAGAAATCCGCCACCGCATCCGGGTCGGTCAAGCCGGTCAACGCCGTCGCGTCATCCAGTGACGGCAGGGCGATATCGGCCATGCCGATCGCGGCATGCATCACCGCTGCGGCCCGCGCTGCCGGCCAAAGGCGCAGCCGAAGATTGGTGTCGTAGGACACCTTCGCTCCAGCCTCTCGTGCCAAATGGATGGCGTGGAAGACGGCGTCGCAGGCACTTTCGGAGATCGCCTGGCTGATGCCGGAGACATGCAGGATGCGCGCGGCGCCGATGGCATCCCCGGGCACCTCCTGCGGCCGGTACAGCGCGGCGGCGCTGCCGGTGCGGTAGAAGGTGAAGTGATGCCCGCCGGCATCATGGGTGACGAAGTAGATGCCGGTCTGCCCGCCAGGGCGGCGGATGACGGTGTCGGTGGCAACGCCTTCCCGGGCCCACAGCGCCATGAAGCTGTCGCCGGCCGCATCGGTTCCGATCGCACTGACATAGCCGACCGATGCGCCCGACCGTGCCGCGGCGATGGCGGCGTTGGAGGTGTCGCCGCCATGGCCTTCCAGATACAGCACGCGGCCATCCGGGCCGGGGCGAAGCTGGTTGAACTCGAGCATCGGCTCGCCCATGCACAGCAACTCGGCCATGTCAGGTCCTCACGATGCCGAGCGCGTCCTCGGCGGCGCGCTGCACCGCGGCACGGTCGCCGGCGGCGATCAGCGCCTCATCCACCAGCTTGCCGCCGATGCCGACGAAGGCCGCGCCGGCGGCCAGGTAGTCTGGCAAATTGCGCGCATCGACGCCACCGGTCGGGCAGAACACCACGTCGGGGAAGACCGAGCGCAGCGCCTTCACATGCGCCGGACCGCCGACCGAGCTCGCCGGGAAGACCTTCACCACATCGGCGCCGGCGGCCAGCGCCGCGCGCACCTCGGTCGGCGTCAGCGCGCCCAGCATCAGGCAGGCACTGGCCTCCTGCGCCACGCCGGCGAGGGTGGGATCGACCCAGGGAGCGACGATGAATTTCGCACCGGCATCAAGGCAGGCCTCGGCCATCCGCGCATCGGCCACCGTGCCCGCACCGACCAAGATGTTCGGATCGGCGGCCAGGGCTCGGATCAGGGCAGGGGCCTCGGGCACCGTCATGGTGATCTCGAAGATGCGCAGCCCGGCTTCTTGCAGCCAAGCGACGGCCGTCGCGGCGCGGGCCGCCGAGGAGGTGCGCACCACCGGGATGATGCGGGCCTCGCGCAGACGAGGGATCAATGGGTGCATGGCGCCGGTTCCTCCGGCCGGCATGCTTGGCCGGGCCGGGGGCGGTGGCAAGGGCCGGTGGTCAGACCACCATGCAGGCGGCCGTCATCTCCAGCCGGCGGGCGGCGGTCAGGGCGCGTTCGATCTCCGAGGCGGTGGTATCGAGCGCGCCGCGATAGCCAGCGACACTCTCGCCGAGGCGCGACATGGTGCGCGACAGGTCACCGATGGCATCGCGCAGCCCGGCGGTGGCGACGGACTGCTCGCCGATCGCTTCATCAAGCCGGCGCAGCGCGAGGCGGAGACGGTCCTCGGGACGCTGGGGGAACCGCGCGACGGAGGCCGGGTTAGCGGATTCGGGCGGGGAATTGGTGTCGGGCATCGGCCTCGCGCTCGCGTCTTAAGGCCTTCTTAACGAAGAGCTGCGCGCTGCGCGAGCAGAAATCGTCTCGGAATACGATGAGAGTCGCGAAATTCCACGAATCGTAGCAACCATGATTGGAATGTTGATTCCCATCAAAATTACATAATATCAGTAGTATAGGTGGTCGTTCGTATATTTGCGTTGAGGCGGCCGAGAAGCCCGCATCGATCCTTGTGCAATCCAGAGGCGAGGCCTCGCGCGTCACGGCCTACCCGCCACCATGCGGCGGCGACAGGGCGGTGTCGCTGCCTCACATCGGCATCCCCCATATGCTGTGGCGCGCTCCCGGATCGCAGCGCCGTCCCGTTCGGCGGCAGACATCTGTGTTTTGCCGAACATCTTCCCCCGACCAGGTGATTTCGCCTGCGCGGGATCTGCTCTAGAAGCCCGCGCGGAGGTTCCTTCTTACCCATGGGCACAGCCCTCGAAATTGGCGTCATCTTCCTGCTTGTCCTGCTCAATGGCGCTTTCGCCATGAGCGAGCTGGCCATCGTCTCCTCGCGCCGGTCGCGCCTGATGGCGCTGCAGCGCCGCGGCAGCCTGGGTGCCGAGGCCGCGCTGGCGCTGGCCGACGACCCGCAGCGCTTCCTGCCTACCGTGCAGGTCGGCATCACGCTGGTGGGCATCTTCGCCGGCGCCTTTGGCGGCGCGCGCCTGGCCGGCACGCTGGGGGAAGCGATCAGCGTCATTCCCTTCGTCGCCCCCTACGCGCCCGAAATCGCCTTCACGCTCGTCGTCATCGTCATCACCTATCTCAGCCTGATCCTTGGCGAGCTGGTGCCGAAGCAGGTCGCGCTGCGCAATCCGGAACGGGTTGCCGTGGTCGTCGCCCGGCCGATGGCCACGCTGTCTCGCTTCTCCTCGCCCGTCGTCTGGGTGCTGGGGCGCTCCTCGGCGGTGGTGCTGAAGCTGTTCGGCCCCGCCGTGCCCGGCGAGCAGTCCGTGACGGAAGAAGAAGTGAAGGCCGTGGTCGCCGAGGGTGCGCAGGCCGGCGCGCTGGAGACAGAGGAGCAGCACATGATCGAGCGCGTGCTGCGCCTGGCCGACAAGCCCGTGCGCGCGCTGATGACGCCGCGCAACGACCTCGCCTGGCTGGACCGGTCGGACGCACCGGCCGACATCGCCGCGCGGCTGCGCGCGAGCAACGTGACACGTTTCGTCGTCGCCGATGGCCGCGTCGACAACGTGGTCGGCGTGGTGGTGGCCAAGGACCTGCTCGACCAGATGCTGGAGGGCACGCCGATGTCGCTGAGCACCGTGCTGCGCCAGCCGCTGGTGCTGCCGGACACGCTGACCGCGCTCGATGCGCTGGAGCGGCTGCGCGGCGACCGGCTCGGCATGGCGCTCGTGATGGACGAATACGGGTCCTTCGAGGGCGTCGTCACCGCCTCCGACCTGCTCGAGGCGATCGTCGGCGATCTCGGCCCGACCGAGCCTTCGCCCGATGGCGTCGCCATCGAGCGGCATGACGGCTCCCTGCTGCTCGACGGGTCGATGCCCTCGGACGAGCTGCGCGCCCGGCTGGACCTGCCGGCGCTGCCCGGGGCCGGTACCTACCACACGGTGGGCGGGCTGATGCTGGCACTGCTCAAGCGCGTGCCCAAGGAGGGCGATCGCATCATCTGGGCCGGTTGGCGCTTCGAGGTGGTCGACATGGATGGCCGCCGCGTCGACAAGGTGTTGGCGAGCCGCGAGGATGTGGCGGCCTGAAGCGCCCGTGGTTACCACTGCCCGCCGATGAATGCCGACCGGCGCGGCCGGCATCTGTCGATCGGGTGATCAGCCAGACACCCAATGCCGAGATCCGCTGGAACGCCTGCCGCCCCGATGAAGACGGTACCGACGTCTTCGACTGGGATCAGCCGGAATATTCGCCGGCCCTGCTGGCGCCGGTCCGCCTCCGGGCAGCGTGCTACTTCGCGGCTGTTTTCGCGATCGGCGCGATGAATTGCGGCTCGGTGTCCCAGGGGAACATGATCCAGGTGTCCTGGGACACCTCCGTGATGAATGTATCGACCAGCGGCTTGCCGGCGGGCTTGGCGTAGACCGTGGCGAAATGCGCCTTCGGCACCAGGGCGCGGATCACGCGGGCCGTGGTGCCGGTATCGACCAGGTCGTCGACGATCAGCCAGCCTTCGCCATCGCCCGCCGCGACCGGTGGCTTGGCGACAAGCGGGTCGCCGCGCTTCTCCTCGTCATAGGTGACGATCGACACGCTTTCGATCAGCCGGCAATCCAGTTCGCGGGCGATGATCGCCGCGGGGATCAACCCGCCACGGGTGATGGCGACGATGCCGCGCCATGGTCCCTTTTCCAGCAGGCGCCAGGCCAGCGCCTTGCTGTCGCGGTGCAACTGGTCCCAGGTGACGGTGTAGTAGCGTGGCGCCATCTCAGAACATCCTTCCGCCGTCCGGGACCCGCAGGTCCGGCTTCAGCAGCACCACCGCGCCGCTTTCGTCAGGGACGCCGAGGACCAGCACCTCGCTTTCGAAGCCTGCGATCCGGCGGGGCGGGAAATTCACCACCGCCATCACCTGGTGGCCGATCAGCCGGTCCGGCGCGTAATGCACGGTGATCTGCGCCGCGGATCGTTTCACGCCGATCGTGCCGCCGAAATCCACCCATAGGCGGATGGAAGGCTTGCGGGCCTCGGGGAAGGGCTGGGCGTCCACGATGGTGCCGGCGCGGATGTCCAGGCGGTTGAAATCGTCGATGGTCGCTGGCGTGTCCATGGATGGCGTCTAGATCAGTTGGGCCGGCGGCGCGAGAGGGCGCGCGGCGTTGAGGGCCACTCGCCCTCTCCCGTCCTCCCCCACCAACGCGCCAAGCCCACTGAAAACCCTTGTTTTGGCACCGCACCGCGAAGGCGGCCGCAATGCGGTGCTGCGCACCCGTGCAAACAGGCGCTACTACCCCGGAAAATCGCCAGGAATCCGCGGTCCAGGGACCCGTTGGTCCCTGGCGGGGTGGCTTGGAGGGGCGGTGCCCCTCCAATCCTCACGCGTCCGGGCCAAAGCCCAGGGGCGGCGACGTCTGGCGCGCCATTTCGCTGCCTGTCACGCGGACCCGCCGCGCGGGATCTTCGCCGCGACTGCCCGCAGTTCAGGCTCCGGCCGTGCCGCCAGCCGTTCGGCCATGCTGTGCCGGAACGCCTCATGCGCGCCTTGCGCGGCTGCGCGGAACCAGTGCGCGGCCTCATCGATGCGCCCTTGCGCGGTCAGCAGGGTGCCAAGGTTGAACTGTCCGCGGAAATCCCCGCGCTCGGCCGACAGGGCGTAGAGGCGGGCGGCCCCCTCGGGGTCGGCAGGGCCGTCCCAGCCTTCCTCGAGGAAGCGCGCGACCATGTTGATCGACTTGGCATGACCCTGGGCGGCCGCGGCGCGATACCAGTGCAGCGCGACGGCGCGATCCTCCTCGATCCCGCGGCCCTGCAGCAGCATGTTGCCCAGGTTGTACTGCGCCCAGTCGAGCCCGGCCTTGGCCGCGCGCGCGAACCAGCGTGTCGCCTCGGCCTCATCGATGGCGACGCCCCAGCCATTCTCCAGACAGCGGCCGAGCATGTTCATGCCCTCGACCTCGCCGACCGAGGCGGCGATCCGGAACCAGGCGCAGGCCGCCGCGCGGTCCTGCGGGACCCGGCCCAGGCCGTCCAGCAGGAAGTGCCCCCAGAAGACCATTGCGCGCGGCATGCCGTATTTCGCGGCGGCCTCGACCCACGGCGCGGCGTCCTCGGGCGGGGCGGAAAAGGCTGTGGCGAGGCGCTCGGCGCTCGCCTGCCGGATCGTGGCGGCCGAGACACTGGGGCGCGGAAGGCGGGCGGGCGACCGGCGGCGGAACATGATGGTGGGTCTGACATAAATGCGAATGACTCGCAATTAAGGTGACTTGGCGCCTACCGGCTTCCACCCGATATGCTGCGCCGCAGAGACAGGAGCGTATGCCGCATGGCTGCCTATGATTTCGATCTGTTCGTCATTGGCGGCGGTTCCGCCGGCGTGCGCCTGGGGCGCATTTCCGCCGGGCATGGCGCCCGGGTGGCGGTGGCCGAGGAACGCTTCTGGGGCGGCACCTGCGTCAATGTCGGCTGCGTGCCCAAGAAGATCATGGTGCAGGCCGCCGAATACGGCGCCTGGGCCGAGGATGCGGTTGCCTTCGGCTGGCCGCAACACCGCCACCAGGGCCATGACTGGGCGAAGCTGGCCGCCGCGCGGGATGGCGAGGTGGCGCGGCTTTCGGGCATCTACGGCAAGCTGCTCGCCGGGGCAGGGGTGACCTCCTTCGATGCGCGGGCGACCTTCATCGATGCACATACGCTTGATGTCGGCGGCCAGCGCGTTACCGCCGAACGCATCGTCGTCGCCACCGGCGGCACCCCGGCGCGGCTCGACATTCCCGGCGCGGAACTGGGCCTGGTCTCCGACGACCTGTTCACGCTGAAGGCATTGCCGAAGCGCGCCATCGTGATCGGCGCCGGATATATCGCGGTGGAATTCGCCACCATCCTGCGCGGCCTCGGCGCCGAGGTGGACCTGATGTACCGCGCCCCCCTGCCGCTGCGCGGCTTCGACGAGGATGTGCGCGGCGCCGCGGCCGAGGCGCTCGCCGCCCAGGGCATCCGGCTGAACCCCGATGCCAGCCCGCTGCGCATCACGAGGCTGGGCGCCGGGCTGATGGTCGCGATGTCCAACAACTTCATGCGCGAGGCGGATGCCGTGTTCTTCTGCACCGGCCGCATGCCGAACACGGCGGGGCTGGGGCTGGAGAAGGCCGGCATCGGGGTCAATGCACAGGGCGCGATCCCGGTCGATGAGGATCACCGCACCGCCGTGCCGCACATCTACGCCATCGGTGACGTGATCGACCGGGTGAACCTGACGCCGATGGCAACCGCCGTCGGCCATGCGCTGGCCGACACGCTGTTCGGCAACAACCCGCGCCACGCCTCCTATGACAACGTCGCGACGGCGGTGTTCATGTCGCCGCCCATCGCCACCGTCGGCCTGACCGAAGCCGAGGCCGCCGCGCGCGGGCCGGTCGATGTCTACGTCACCCGATTCACCCCCATGCGCCACACCATCAGCAAGCGGGACGGGCGCAAGACGCTGATGAAGCTGGTGGTCTGCCAACAGACCCAGAAGGTGCTCGGCGCCCACATGCTTGGCGAGGATTCGGCCGAGATCATGCAGGGCATCGGCATCGCCATCGGCATGGGCGCGACCAAGCAGGATTTCGACCGCACCATCGGGATCCATCCGACGGCAGCGGAGGAATTCGTCACGCTGCGGACGCGCACGCGGGTGGCGGGGGTGCAGGCGGCGGCGGAGTGAAGGTCGGGGGAGGGAACTCCCCCGAGCCCCCTCCTTTGTCTGTCCGTCGGCGGGACAGCGCAGGCCCGTCGGTACGGCCCATCAAAGCCCGTTCAGCGTTGCCTCGAAATCACGGAACAGCCCCACCGCCTTGGCGTCGAAGAAGGGCAGCACCTGGGAGATGAAGATCCCCGTCGTGCCCCGCCCATGGTCGATCCAGTAGTAGGTGTTCGCCAGCCCGGCCCAGGCCAGGCCGCCCGCCGCGCGCCCCTGCGGCGAAGGATGCCGGTTGACCAGGAACGAAAGCCCCCAGCCGCAATGCTGGCCAGGGAAGAAATCCGCGTCGTTCGTCGCCCCGGGCATCGCCGAGATCATCGGCTGCACCGCCATGCGCGGGATCTGGTCCTGCGCCATCATCGCCACCGTCACCGGGCTCAGCAGGCGCTCGCGGCCATGCCGCCCGCCATTCAAGATCATCCGCGCGAAGGTCAGGTAGTCGCGCGCCGTGGAATACAGCCCACCGCCGCCGCTCTCGAATTCCGGGTCCTGCTCGATGATCATGTCGATGGGCGTGAGCACGCCATCGGGGCCCCGAGCATGGATGCTGGCCATCCGCGCGCGCATGTCGTCGCGCAGCCGGAAGGCGGTATCGGCCATGCCGAGCGGCGCGAAGATCGTCTCGGCGAAATGCGCGCCCAGGGTCTGCCCGGTCGCGGCCTCGACCATCCGCCCGACCCAATCCAGGCCGATGCCGTAGTGCCAGGCCTCGCCGGGTTCGAACAGCAGCGGCAGCATCAGCGCGGCGCGCCTGCCGCTGGTCATCGGCGGCAGGCCGAGCGCCTTGCGCGCCTTGATCGTCTGCGGGCTCCACATCTCATAGGAAAAGCCCGAGGTATGGGTCAGCAGGTGGCGCAGCGTGATGGCCTGCTTCGGGGCCCGCAGCACCGGCTGGCCGGCGCCGTCGAAGCCATCGAGCACCTGCACCTGCGCGAGTTCGGGCAGCATATCCGCCACGGGTGCATCCAGCGAAAGGCGCTTCGCCTCGACCAGACGCATCGCTGCGACCGCGGTGACCGCCTTGGTCATCGACGCGATCCAGACCACCGTGTCGGGTGCCATCGGCTCCGGCGCGCCCAGCCGCCGCGCGCCGAAGGCCTCGACGAAACCGGCCTCGTCGCGCCCGCCGGCGGCCACCACGATCCCGGGCAGGTCGCCCGCCTGGATGGCGCCCTGCATCCGCAGCGCGACCTGGTCCTGACCCTTCATCGGCGTTCCTCCCTGATGCTGTGTCGCGCGGCCGCGAAACCAACCCGGCGGCATCACATGGCCGCCCTGCCAGCCTCGCACGGCCGCGCCGCTTCCCCCATCCCCCGAGGCAGGGCTAAAGTGCCCGACTTTCATGGAGGAGAGTGCCAGACAATGAGCGCGCGAGGCTGGAGCCCCGAATCATGGCGGGCGATGCCGATCCGGCAGGTGCCGGACTACCCGGACCAGGCGGCCTTGGCCGCGATGGAAGGGAAGATCGCGCGATTTCCTCCCTTGGTTTTTGCAGGCGAGGCCCGGCGCCTCCGGTCCGCGCTGGCACGCGCCGGCGACGGTGAAGCCTTCGTCCTGCAGGGTGGCGACTGCGCCGAGAGCTTCGGCGACTTCACCGCCAACGTCATCCGCGACACCTTCCGCGTGCTGCTGCAGATGGCGGTGGTGCTGACCTTCGGCGGCCAGGTGCCGGTGGTGAAGCTCGGGCGCATGGCCGGGCAGTTCGCCAAGCCGCGCTCCAGCGACACGGAGAGCAAGGGCGGCGTCACCCTGCCATCCTATCGCGGCGACATCGTCAACGGCCCCGACTTCACCGCCGAGGCCCGCATCCCGGATCCGTCGCGCATGGAATTCGCCTACATGCAGTCGGCCGGCACGATGAACCTGCTGCGCGCCTTCGCCACCGGCGGCTATGCCGACCTGCACCATGTCCATCGCTGGAACCTCGGCTTCGTCGCGCGCAGCCCGCTGGCGGATCGCTATGCGGACCTCGCGACGCGCATCGACCAGACGCTGAACTTCATGCAGGCCTGTGGAATGTCCGACCTGCCGCAGGTGCGGGAGACGGATTTTTACACCAGCCACGAAAGCCTGTTGCTGCCGTATGAGCAGGCGCTGACCCGCATCGATTCGACCACCGGCGACGCCTATGCCTGTTCCGCCCATTTCCTGTGGATCGGCGACCGCACCCGCCAGCCGGACGGCGCGCATGTGGAATTCCTGCGCGGGGTGAAGAACCCGATCGGCATGAAGGTCGGCCCGACCATGGAGGCCGACGAACTGGTCCGCCTGACCGAGATCCTGAACCCGGCGAATGAGAAGGGCCGGCTGACCCTGATCTCCCGCATGGGTGCGGACAAGGTCGAGGCCAAGCTCGCCCCGCTGGTGCGCGCGGTGGCGCGCGCCGGGCGCAACGTGGTGTGGCTGTGCGACCCGATGCACGGCAACACCACCACCGTCGCCGGGTACAAGACCCGCGTCTTCGATTCCATCATGGGCGAGGTGCGCGGCTTCTTCGACGTGCATGAGGCCGAGGGCACCACCGCCGGCGGCGTGCATGTGGAAATGACGGGTTCGGACGTCACGGAATGCCTCGGCGGCGCGCATCGCCTGTCCGAGACGGACCTGTCGGCCAATTACGCGACCACCTGCGATCCGCGGCTGAATGCGGAACAGTCGCTGGAACTGGCCTTCTTGATCGCCGAGGAGCTCAAGGCCCGCAAGGCGGCGGCCCAGGCCGCACCGGCCCAGGCAGCCCAGTGAACAAGCCGGCGGCGCTGGGGTCTGGCGCGCTGGGCACAGCGTTGGCGACCGGCGTGCCGAAGCGGGATACCCCCGCTTCGGTCGCCGCGCCGGCGGCCGACACCAACGATGCGGTGATCACCGCGCGGACCGATTCCTACTTCAACCGCACCAAGCAGATCGTCCAGCGCTTCGGCGATTGCCGCGTGACCTATGCGGTGTTCCTCCGCCGCCCGGTCGTCTCGGCGCCCCGGCTGGCGTTGGACTGGATGCGTGCCGTCGCGGAGGCGCGCGGCACCGACATCCAGATCGACCTGGTGCATGAGGAAGGCACCTGGGTCGGCGCCGGCGATCCGCTGATCTACGCCACCGGATCGCTGATCGCGCTATCGGACCTCGAGACGCTGCTCCTGCAGAAGCTCGGCGCGGCCTGCGTGGCCGCCCACAACGCCTATCAGATGTGCCTCGAACTGCCGAACGTGGCCTTCCTGGCCATGGAGGCCCGCCACTGCGCCGGGGCCGAGATGCAGGAGATGATGGCCTATGCCGCCGCCATCGGCAGCCGCGCCGCGCAGGCCGAAGGGGCGAAGGGCTTCATCGGCAATGCCAATGACGCGACGGCCCACTGGTTCGGCCAGAAGGCCGGCTACGGCACCATGCCGCACGCGCTGATCGGCTATGCCGGCACGACCGTCCGCGCCGCCGAGATGTTCCACGAGACCTACCCGAACGAACCGCTCACGGTGCTGGTGGACTATTTCGGACGGGAGGTATCGGACGGCCTGGCCGTGGCGCATCGCTTCCGCGAACTGGCTGCCGAGGGCAGGCTCGCGATGCGGCTCGATACCCATGGCGGGCGGTTCCTCGAAGGTCTGGACCCGGCCGAATCCTACGCCGTGCTGGAACGCCACGCACCCGCCGCGATCCGCCGCTACCGATCCGAGACGGAGCTGCGCCACCTGGTCGGTACCGGGGTATCGGCGGCCGCCGTATGGAAGATGCGGGAAGAACTCGACGCCGCCGGCTTCACGAAGGTCCGCATCGTCGCCTCCTCCGGCTTCGGCGTCGGCAAGTGCCGCGTCATGGCGGAAGCCCGCGCGCCGATCGACGTGGTCGGCACGGGGTCCTTCATTCCCGATGCCTGGTCCGAGACCTACGCCACCGCCGACATCGTCGAATATGACGGGGCGCCGCGGGTGAAGGTCGGGCGCGAATTCCTGCTGCGCCGCGGCGAGGCGCGACGCAAGAGCGGTGGCGGTCAGTGACCACTGCGGTCCTTCGCCGCGCCATCCTGTTCCTGCCAGGCATTGCCCTGGCGCAATCCGCCCATCCGCTGGCACCTGGCGGGCAGGTGCGCATCGGCATCGGCGTCGCACCCGTCTCCTCGGCCTTCTGGGCGAGCCCCGACGCCGCCGGCGCGCCGCAGGGCGTGACCGTGACGCTGGCGCGTGCCCTGGCTGCAGATGCCGGGGCGACGCTCGACCTGATCACCTTCAACTCTTCCTCCGAGGTCACCGACGCGATCGCCTCGGGCCGGCTCGACGTCGCCTTCGTGCCGATGGATGCCGAACGCGCCGCGCGCGTCGGCGTCGGGCCCAACTACTACCTCTCCGTCTCGACGCTTGCGGTCGTGGCGGGCGTGGCCATCATGCGGGTCGCGGACGCCAACACGCCCGACCTCACCATCGCGGGCGTGCGCGGCACCACAACGTTGCGCAGCGCCGAGCGGGCCTTCCCCCGCGCCCGTTTCCTTGCGGCCGTCGGCGTGCCGGAGGCGCTGGGCTGGATGCGGGAGGGCAGGGCGCAGGCCATCGCCCTCGGGCTGGAATCGTTGCAGACGCTGCTGCCGCAGGTGCCGGGGCTGCGCATCCTGGAAGGGCATTTCCACGCCCTCGGCACAGCCATCATCGTGCCGCCGAACCGGCCGGAATCGCTGGCCGCCGCCACTGCCTGGATCGAACGCGCCAAGGCAGACGGCACGGTGCGGCGCGCGTTGGATGCCGGCGGCATCGGCGGGGCGGTCGCGCCGCCGGGCTCGCGCTTCGAGGGCTGAGACCTCGCCAGCCGCCATGACCGTGACGCCGAACGCTGCGCGCGAGCGGCTGGTCGGCTGGATCTGCGCAGGGCTGCTGTTGCTGGTCTGGACCGGGTTTCACCTGGTCTCGCGCTTCATCGTGCGCGACGGGCTGACGCCCTGGGATGTCGCGATGCTGCGCTATGCGGGCGCTTTCGTCTGCGTGCTGCCCCTGTTGGCCTGGCATGGCCTGCCGCGCATCGCCCCGCGCCGGGTGCCGGCGGTCCTGGTCTTCGCAGGGTTCGGCTTTCCGCTCGGCGCCTACGCCGGATACCAGCTGGCGCCTGCCGCGCATGGCGCGACGGTGATGGCGGCGGGACTGCCGGCGGTCACCGCGTTGCTCGCCACCGCCTGCGGGATGGGGCGGATCACGGCACGCCGGCTGGCGGGGCTGGGCATCATCACCATGGGCAGCGTGCTGCTGGCCTGGACCACCAGCGGCGCCTGGGAAGGGGCCTGGCGGGGGGATCTGCTGTTCCTCGCCGCCGTGTCGAGCTGGGCGGTCTATACGCTGCTGGTGCAGCGCTGGGCCTTGCCGGCGCTGGATACGACGATCGCGCTGGGCCTCGCGGCCGCGCCGGTCTTCCTGCCGGTCTGGTTTTTCCTGCTGCCCTCGGGCATGGCGGGGGCGTCATGGACCGTCATCCTGACCCAGGCGGCGTTCCATGGCGCGGGGGCCTCGGTGATCGCGGGCATCCTCTACACGCGGTCGGTCGCGGCCCTCGGGCCGGCGGCGACGACCATGATCGGCGCGGCGGTGCCGGCGCTGGTTGCCATCACCGCCTGGCCGCTGTTGGGGGAGGTGCTGTCCCCGGTCGCGATCCTGGCAGTGCTGCTGGTTTCGGGCGGGATGCTGGTGGGGATGGGGCGCGCGCGTTGACCAGCCGTCGCGCCAGGGCCGAAATTCCGCCCGTGGAAGGTTTGATCTAGGCTCCGGCACTATGAACGACATGATCCGTGCCACCCTGGCCGACCCCGACGATCAGGCCGGGTCCGCCACGCGCGAACGCCGCACCGGTTTCCTCTGCGCCTTCGGCGTGCTGTTCGTCTGGTCGGGCTTCCTGCTCAGCGCCCGGCTGTCGCCGTCGCTCGGCCTCACGCCCTTCGACATGCTGGCGCTGCGCCATGGCGGTGCCTTCCTCGCCGCCCTGCCGGTGCTGGCATGGCGCGGCCTGCCGCGCATCAGCCTGCCGCGCGCGGCCGTGCTGACGGTCTTCGCGGGCTTCGGCTTTCCTTATGCGGCGTATCTCGGCTTCTCGATGGCGCCGGCCGCCGATGGGGCGGTGCTGCTGCCGGGGCTGCTGCCCTTCAGCATCGCGCTGGTCTGGTGGGTCGCCTTCGGCGAGAAGCCGAAGGGGCGACGCTTCCTCAGCCTGGTGATCGTGGGGACGGGCATTGCGCTGATCGCCTCGGAGACCGTCGGCGCCTGGCCCGGCGCCTGGCGCGGCGACCTGATTTTCCCGCTCGGCGGCCTGTCATGGGCCCTCTACATGGCTTGCGTGAAGCGGTGGGAGGTCTCGGCGCTGGATGCGACGCTGGTGGTGATGCTGCTGGCGGCACCTGTCACCCTGCCGTTGTGGTGGTTGTTCGGCGGCGGTTCCATCGCCGCGGCGCCGCTGCTGCCGGTGGTGCTGCAGACCATCTACCAGGGGCTGTTCGCCGTGCTGCTGGCCGGCTTCCTGTTCACCCGCGCGATGAATTCGATCGGTGCGGAGACCACCAGCGCCATCACCTCCCTGGTGCCGGGCATGACCGCGCTCGCCGCCTGGCCCCTGCTGGGGGAGCCGTTGGGCGTCGCTGCGCTGACTGGGCTCGCCGTCGTCACGGCGGGGATGGTGCTGGGCGTCACCGGCTCTCGTTGACCCCCCGGGGCCACGTCCCTAGGTTCCGCCCATCATGGCCGACACGCTCAAGATCGCCCTCGCGCAGATCAACACCACCCATGTCGGCGCGCTGCACGCGAATGCCGACCGCATCCGCGCCGCGCGTGCCGAGGGTGCGCGCCTCGGCGCCGACCTAGTGGTCACGCCGGAATTCTCGGTGGGCGGCTACCTGCCCGAGGACCTCGTCCGCAAGCCGGCTTACGTCGCCGCCTGCGCCGAGATCATCGCGGCCCTGGCCGCCGAGACCGCCGATGGCGGGCCGGGCCTGATCGTCGGCGGTCCCTGGGCGGATGGGGACAAGCTCTACAATGCGGCCTTCCTGCTCGAAGGCGGGCGCATCGCCGCCCGCCGCGCCAAGCACGAGTTGCCTAATTACGGCGTGTTCGACGAGAAGCGCGTTTTCGACGCCGGCCCGGTGCCTGGCCCGATCCCCTTCCGCGGCTTCCGCATCGGGCTGATGGTCTGCGAGGATTGGTGGCTGCCGACTGTCGCCGAGACGCTGTGCGAGACCGGTGCGGAAATCCTGCTCTCGATCAACGGTTCGCCCTTCGAGGCCGACAAGCACGACCGGCAGCGCCTGCCGCTCGCGGTCACGCGGGTGGTGGAGACGGGGCTGCCCTTTGTCTTCCTCGCCCAGGTCGGGTCGCAGGACGAGATCGTCTTCGATGGCGCGTCCTTCGTGCTGAACCCCGACCGGTCGCTCGCTGGGCTGCTGCCGAGTTTCGCCGAGGAAGTCCGCCTGACCGAATGGCGACGCGAGGGCGAGCGCCTGGTCTGCGTCCCCGGCGCGGTGGTGCCCCCGCCCGACACGCTCGGGCAGGTCTATGCCGCGATGACGCTCGGCCTGCGGGATTATGTGAACAAGAACGGCTTCCCCGGCGTGGTGCTGGGACTGTCGGGCGGCATCGATTCGGCGATCTCGGCGGCCGTCGCGGTGGATGCGCTGGGCGCCGACCGCGTGCAGGCGGTGATGATGCCGTCCCCCTACACCAGCTCGGAAAGCCTGGAGGACGCCGCCGAATGCGCGCGGCTGCTGGGCATCCGCTACGACACCATCGGCATCGGCCCGGCGATGGACGCCTTCGCGGGGATGCTCGCGCCGACCTTCGGCAACCGCCCGCCCGACATCACGGAAGAAAACCTCCAGTCGCGCATCCGCGGCGTGACGCTGATGGCTCTGTCGAACAAATTCGGTTCGATGCTGCTGACGACAGGCAACAAGTCGGAGATGTCCACCGGCTACGCCACCATCTATGGCGATATGTGCGGTGGCTATTCGGTGCTGAAGGATGTCTACAAGACCATGGTCTTCGCGCTGTGCCGCTGGCGCAACGCGAATATCCCAGCCGGCGCGCTGGGTCCCGCCGGCGCGGTGATGCCCGAGCGCGTCATCACCAAGCCACCTTCCGCCGAATTGCGCCCCGACCAGAAGGACCAGGACAGCCTGCCCGAATACGAGGTTCTGGACGCCATCCTGGAAGGGCTGATCGAGGGCGAGAAATCCGTCGACGCCCTGGTCGCCGACGGCTTCGACCGCCCGACCGTGCTGCGCGTATGGAAACTGCTGGACCGCGCCGAATACAAGCGGCGGCAGGCCCCGCCGGGGGTGAAGATCACCGCCCGCGCCTTCGGTCGCGACCGCCGCTATCCCATCACCAACGGCTTCACGGCGCTCGTGAAATGACCGAGGAATTCGAAGCCCAGGTCTTCCCCGAAGGCGAATTCGCCGTGCAGATCATGGACATGTCCGGTGCCAACGGCTCTGACCCTGTCGAGACTGTCACCGGTTTCATCAGCATCGAGCACGCCAACGCCTTCGCCCGTCGCTACGTCCGCGATTCCGTCGAACGCTGTCGCGCGCCGGGGGCGGATGCCAAGGCCACGCTCGATGCCTGGTTCGCCTATGGCGAGGATGCAGAAGTCCTCGGCGCCGGCGACGATGCTTGGGTCAGCCGGTCGGAACTGAAGGATTTCGCCGACGCCCCGGTCCGCGATGCAGAGGACCGCAACTGGCGCGTCCTCGACCCCCGCCGCGACGAGGATGACGAAGACGAGGACGACGAGGCGTGAGCCATTCCGTCCTTTGCGGTGACTTCGCCCATTACCAGGACCCTGACGAGGAGTGGTCCGTCGACGGCTTCCGCACCGCCGAGGCCGCGGCGGAATACGCCCGCCGCTTCATCCGCGACCAGGTGGAGGGTCTGCGCGGCGAATATCCCGACCCCGCTGCGCTGGAGCAGGCCTTCCTGGCCTTCGGCGAATACGCCATCGCGCCGGGCTTCGAACTGAAGCCCTGGCTCGCCCACTGCATCGCGCAGCCGGCCACGAAACGGGCCGACACCGACTACCAGGCACTTGATCCCAACCCATGAAACTCCGCTTCGCTCCATCCCCCACCGGCCTGCTGCATGTCGGCAACGCCCGCGCCGCGCTCGTCAACTGGCTGCATGCCCGCCGGCATGGCGGCGCCTTCATCCTGCGCCTGGACGACACCGACCTCGAACGATCCAAGCCCGAGTACGCCGCGGCCATCGAGGAAGACCTCCGCTGGCTCGGGATGGATTGGGATGAGCGTGTCGCGCAGTCCGACCGGCTTGACCGCTACGCCGCCGCGGCTGAACGGCTGAAGGCGTCCGGGCGCCTTTATCCGTGCTTCGAGACGGAAGAGGAACTCGCCTACAAGCGCGAACGCCGCCGCCGCGAGGGCAAGCCGCCGCTGTATGACCGCGAGGCGTTGAAGATGACGCCGGACCAGATCGAGCGCGCCCTGGCCAACGGCAAGCAGCCCTATTGGCGCTTCAAGCTGGCACCGCGTTCGGTCGCCTGGCGCGACCTCGTCCTTGGCGAGCGCAGCGTGAAGCTCAGCGCCATCTCCGACCCCGTGCTGGTGCGCGCGGATGGCTCGCCGCTCTACACCTTCACCTCCGTCGTCGATGACATCGAGATGGGCATCACCCACGTCATCCGCGGCGAGGATCATGTCACCAACACCGGCATCCAGCTCGACATCTACGAAGCCCTGGGCGGCAACCCCAAGACGCTGACCTTCGGCCACCTGCCGCTGCTGACCGACGATGATGGCGGGCCGCTGTCCAAGCGCCTCGGTTCCATCTCGCTCCGCCACCTGCGCAAGGATGGGATCGAACCCGCGGCGCTGGCCGGGTATCTGGCGGCCCTCGGCACCTCGGCCGACCCGGTGCCGGGGATGCCGGCCGCACTCGCCCCGGCCTGGGACATCTCCCGCGTGTCCCATGCCACCGCGCGCTTCGACACTCGCCAGATGCTGGTGCTGAACCGGCGCATCCTGCATGAGGCTCCCTTCGCCACCGTGCGGGACCGCCTGCCGGAAGGCGCGGACGAAGCCTGGTGGCTGGCCGTGCGCGGCAATCTCGACCTGATGCGCGAAGCGAGGCCGTGGTTCGACATCATCCGCGGCACGATTGTCCCGCCGGTGCTGGACGGGGAAGGCGAGTTCCTGACCGCCGCCCTGGCCGCCCTGCCGCCCGAACCGTGGGACGCCACGACCTGGGCCGCCTGGACCGGCGCGCTGAAGGAAGCCACGGGCCGCAAGGGCAAGGCGCTGTTCCTGCCGCTGCGCCTCGCTTTGACCGGCGAGGACCACGGCCCCGACCTCGTCACCCTGCTGCCGCTGATCGGGCGGGAGAAGGCGGCGCTACGGTTGCGGCTATCTGGCAACGCGACGGCCTGACGGGGATCGCGGCCCGGCGGTAGGCGACCAAGCGGTGCGGATTTGTATCGCGCTGCTTGCAAATCCCGCGTCGCCGGTCATCAATTCGGTAAAACGCGAGCCGGATGCATGACCGTTCCCAGCCTGACTGCCAATGGCTTCATGCGTTGGCCCCTGCGGGCTTGGGTGGAAAGCCTCTGTACGCCGCAGCCGGATGGCACTTGGCTCGTTCAAACGCCAATCTCCGGCAAACAGGAGCCGCGGCTTTACCTTCTGCCGGATGCGAAGACCAAGGACCAATATCTGCGGTGGGCGACAGTAAAATGCTGGATAAGCGCCTTGGTGCAGTCGCTCGTCCCACTGTTTACGGCGCTTGTGGCTGCTGCAAATAGTCTTCCGTTGGTCATGCCACCGGGCGACCGCACTACCATGGTGGCCCTGTTAATCGTCGGTGTCATTCCCGCCCTTCTCTGGTTCTTAGCCTATGTCGTGGTGGCCAACCGGTTGTTTGATCTGTTGCCTGACGCGCGCCGCCAATCCACGGAGATATGGCTGCGGCACGGCGTGGTCGTGTGCCAAGCGGTCGAGTGGGATGCGATTTACATTTCCAGATGCTTGGCGCTCGCCTTCATCGCCATGTGGCCCACCATCGGCCTATGGGCGGCGCTTGGGATGCTGTTTGTGGTGACGACTCTCGATGCGTGCGGAAGCGTCGACATGCTCGCAGGAACCTTCCTCGAAACTCGACGGCTTGAAAGGCCGGAAGCGTTCAGCATCTGCCGAAATCTCTACCTGTGGCTGGGCGGCGTAGTCCTTGCTGTGGCCTTTTCGTGTGCGACCCTGATTCGTCAGCGGCAAAAACGGAAAGCAGGTCGCGCGAGACTTCTTCAGAACCGGGGGTGACGCCGCCAGGGCAGACCATGTCGAGCCGGGGCCATGATCGTGTCTCCCATCGCCGAGGGCCGATGCCGTGCGGGTTGAGATCGACCAGCGACAGGCCGTCAGGCCGGATCGTGAACTCGCCACTCTGCCCATGAAGGAGGACCCTTGAACGGGATGGCCGATCGGCGCAAAAGCTATCTCATGTCCGTGTCCAGGCCCTTCGTGCGCGCGCTCTGTCGCTGAACCGCCCAACCGGGGAAGAACCATCCCCGCGCGCCTGCACGACCGCCCCTTGATCCGCCGGACACCGCCATGACAGACCTCCTCATCCACGACAGCGCCGCGCGCACGAAGCGCCTTTTCGTGCCGATCGACCCCAGCCATGTCCGGCTCTACGTCTGCGGTCCGACGGTCTATGACCTCGCGCATCTGGGCAATGCCCGCCCGGTCGTGGTGTTCGACGTGCTGGCACGCCTGCTGCGCCGGCTCTACCCGCGCGTGACCTACGTTCGGAACATCACCGACGTGGACGACAAGATCAACGCGCGGTCGCGCGAATCCGGCGAATCCATCGCCGCCATCACCGCCCGCACCACGGAAGACTTCCACCGGGACATGGCAGCGCTGAACGCACTGCCGCCTGATGTCGAACCGCGTGCCACCGGCCACATCCCGGCGATGATCGCGCTGATCGAGCGCCTGGTCGCCAATGGCCACGCCTATGCGGCGGATGGCCATGTGCTGTTTTCCGTGCCGTCCTTCGCCGACTACGGGAAGCTGTCGGGCCGCTCGCCCGACGATCTGCTGGCCGGCGCGCGCATCGACGTCGCGCCCTACAAGCGTGATGCTGGCGACTTTGTGCTGTGGAAGCCCTCGGACGAGAACACGCCGGGTTGGGACAGCCCCTGGGGCCGTGGCCGTCCGGGCTGGCACATCGAATGCTCCGCCATGTCCTGGCAGCATCTCGGCGAGGAATTCGACATCCATGGCGGCGGCCACGACCTGATCTTCCCGCACCATGAGAACGAGGTCGCGCAATCCGTCTGCGCATTCCCCGGCCATGCCTTCGCGCATTACTGGATGCACAACGGCATGCTGCTCGTGGATGGGGAGAAGATGTCGAAGTCGCTCGGCAATTTCCGCACCGTGCGCGACATCCTCGCTGAGGGCGCCTGGGCCGGGGAGGCGTTCCGTCTGCTGCTGCTGCGCACGCATTACCGCCAGTCGCTCGACTTCACGATCGAGGGATTGCAGGAAGCCAAGGCGGAGCTCGACGACCACTACGCCATGCTGTCCCGCGCGCCGGCTGCGCCCGGTGGCAATGCTGCGGCGCAACTGACCGAATGGGCAGTAGCCCCGCTGCTCGATGACCTGAACTCGCCGCTGGCCCTCGCGCGCCTGCGCGACTTGCGCACGCTGGAGAACGCGGTGACGGTGGGCGGGTCTCCGGCGGTCGCGATGGAACGCGCCGGCCTGTCGACGCCGCCCGCGCCCGGCACGGCCGCCGCCGCCTTCCGCGAGGCCGCCGCTATCCTCGGCGTCGCCACCGGCGACCCGGCTGCCTGGCGCCAGGGCGGAGCCGATGACGCGGCCGCCGTCGAGGCCGCCATCGCCGCCCGCCTCGCCGCCCGCAAAGCCAAGAACTGGGCCGAGGCCGACCGCATCCGCGACGACCTCACTGCCCAGGGCATCCTGCTGGAGGACGGCCCCGCCGGCACCACCTGGCGCCGCGCTTGACCTTGACGCCATGGGAAGCCTGATCACCTCGCCCGGTCACGACCAACCGGGAGCCACCATCATGAACCGCCTGATCCTCGCCGCCGCCATCGTCCTGATCGCACTGCCCGCCGCCGCCCAGTATGCGGGCCACGGCGCGCCCGCGCCGGCGGCGCAGGAACCCGCCTCGACCCGCGAATTCATCGCGGCCAACGACCGCATGCACCGCGACATGGCGATCGCCTTCACCGGCAATGCCGACCGCGACTTCGCCGCCGGCATGATCCCTCACCACCAGGGTGCGATCGACATGGCGAATACCGTGCTGCGCCACGGCACCGACCCCGAGATGCGCGCCCTGGCCCAGGCCGTCATCCAGGCCCAGACGGCCGAGATCGCGCAGCTGCGCGCCTATCTCGCCCGCACCGCCCCGCGATGACCGGCGGGCGCAGGGACGGGCGCGCGACGCTCACGCCGCCTTCGGGCGAAAGCCCCATCGTGGTCCTGGTGCGCCCGCAGATGGCGCGCAACATCGGCACCACCGCGCGTGCCATGGCCAATGGCGGCCTGTTCCATATGCGCATCGTCGCCCCGCGCGACGGCTGGCCGCAGCCCGATGCCTATCCCTCCGCGTCGGGCGCGGATGCCATCCTGGATGCGGCGACGGTGTTCGGCAGCGTTCCCGAGGCCGTCGCCGATTGCCACCGGGTGCTGGCCACCTGTCCGCGGCCGCGCCACATCGTCATCCCTGTCCTGACCGCCCGTGCCGCGGCAGAGGATCTGCGTTCGCTCGCCGCGCGCAACCTGCGTTCCGCCGTGCTGTTCGGCCCCGAACGCGCGGGGCTTGAGAACGAGGACATGGCCTGCGCCGACACGCTGGTCCGCTACCCGCTCAACCCCGAGCACATGTCGCTCAATCTCGCCCAGGCGGTGATGATCCTCGCCTATGAATGGTGGACGGCGGCCGAAGCCACGCCCCCGCGCGCACTGATGACCAATGAGACGCGCATCGCCACCAAGGGTGAGCTGGAGATCTTCCTCAACCGCCTGGTCGGTGAGCTGGATGCGACGGGCTTCCTCGACACCGCCGAGAAGCGCCCGGGCATGGTGCGCAACCTGCGCCACTGGTTCCAGCGCGGTGAGGTCACCGAGCAGGAACTGCGCACCCTGCACGGCGTGGTGACGGAACTCTCGCGCGGGCGCATGCGGCGCGGCCGGCCCGAGCGCGACGATCCGCAATCACCCTGGGCGCGATCCCCTTCGGAGGGCTGACCCCGCGGCGTTCATATCACACGGGATTGTTCACGGAGTTTTGCGCGCAAAAGTTGTATAGCCGGTCCGGCCTCAGCACCGAGCCCGGAGCACCCCATGGTGGACGTCGTTTGCCTCGAATGCGCGCTCGCCTTCCGCAACGAGATGATGGACATCGTCGTCGCAGACGGAAACGACACGATCGTCTTCCCGCATGTGGACAGCTGTGTCGCGGTCGTATTCCTGCATGCCGGCGGCAAGGCGACCGGCGGCCATGTCTCCCTGACGGCGGCATCCGGCGGATTTGGCGAGGCGCTGAGCCTCACCGAAATGCTGGGGCGAATGCTCGACTGGACGCCCGATCCTGTCCAGCAGGTGATCTTCATCGGCCACCACGATTGGCGCGGCGTCTGCGATACGGTCATCGCCAGCCAACCGAAGCTCGCAGCCGTGCCTTACGCCAATGTCTGCCGCTTCAACGACCCGCTGGACATCTTCGTCGAACTCGGTTCGCAGAAACTGCGGGTTCAGAACTGGCAGAAGGACACCGCGCGCCACGAAACGGTCGCCCCTGCGCGGAGCGGCCACTGGATCTACGACGAGAACCTGCCGACAGGCAGTTGAGCCGTCGCCAGGCCGGATGGCGGTGTCCGGGAATGCAGGGCCGCCGAACGGGGCCGGTACGCTCGGGCGAACGCATCCGTCCTGGAGCATGCTGCGTTCGCATGCGCTCGCGCCACATGCTCCAGCCCAATGTTTTGAGAGCATCTTCACGCGTCCAGATGAGTCCATCCGAACGCGATCTGCTCTATACGCTGAGCTCCGCCAGGACGATCACCTCGACCTCCGTCCCGGCCGGCACGGCCGGTGCGAAAGGCGGGCGCAGCACCAGCGCATCCGCCCGCGCAAGCGTCGCCAGCATCGACGAATCCTGCGCTGCCGCGGGCGTGACCAGCATCCGCCCATCGCGATCGACGGACAGCGTCGCCCGCAGGTGATCCGCCCGCCGGTCATTCTGCGCCAGCGCCACCTGCGTCACCACGCGCCGCGTCGGCACCGCCGCACCCGGTAGGCCGGACAGCCTGGCGATGGCCGGGATCAGGAACACCACGCCGCAGACCAGCGCGCTGACCGGATTGCCCGGCAGCCCCATCACCGGCGTCCGCCCCAGCCTGCCCCAGATCAGCGGCTTGCCCGGCCGCATGGCGATCTTCCAGAAGCCGAGCGCGAAGCCCTCGCCGCCCAGCGCCTCCTGGATGAGGTCATGGTCCCCCACGCTGGCCCCGCCGGTGGTCACCAGCAGGTCGAAGGCCTGGGCGGTCGCGGCGACCTCGGCGATCGCGCGGGTGTCGTCGGGGGCGATGGGCAGCACCACCGGGTCGCCGCCGGACGCCCGCACCAGCGCGGCCAGCGCATGGGCGTTGGACGATACGATGCCGCCGGGCGGGATCGGGTCGCCGGGCAGGGCGATTTCGTCGCCCGTCGCCAGGATGCCGATGCGCGGCTTGCGATGCACGGCAAGCCACGGGTTGTTCGATGCGGCGGCGAGGCCGATGTCGCGCGCCGTCAGCCGTCGCCCCGCCGGCAGCACCTCGGTGCCCTCGCTGAAATCGAGGCCCCGCCGGCGGATATGCCGGCCGGCCGTGACCGTTTCATTGACGCGCACGGCGTCGCCTGAGGCCGTCGCGTCCTCCTGCAGCAGGATCGCGTCGGCGCCGGCGGGCACGAAGCCGCCGGTGAAGATCCGCACCGCCTGGCCGGGGCCGACGGTCCCGCCGAAGGGCCGCCCGGCCGGGGCCGACCCGATCACCGCCAGGCCCGCGCCCTCGGTGGCATCGGCCGCGCGTACCGCGTAGCCATCCATCGCCGAGACATCCGCCGGCGGCTGCGTCAGCCGCGCAGTGACGCCGCGCGCCAGGACACGCCCCGCGCCTTCGGCCAGCGCTACGGTTTCCGGCGCGGTGGGCGTCAACCCGGCGAGGATACGCGCACGCGCCTCATCGACCGGCAGCAGGTCATCCGCCATGGAACTCGCCCGACTTGCCACCGGCCTTGTGGACCAGGCGGACATCCTCGATCCGCATGCCGCGATCGACGGCCTTGACCATGTCGTAGACGGTCAGCGCGGCGACGGTGACCGCGGTCAGCGCCTCCATCTCGACGCCGGTGCGCCCGTTCAGCGCCACAGTCGCCTCGATGGCGACCGCGTTCTCACCCTCCGGCTCAAGATCGACCGTGACCTTCGAGATCATCAGCGGGTGGCACAGCGGGATCAGCTCCGACGTCTTCTTCGCCGCCATGATGCCGGCGATGCGCGCCACGCCCAGCACGTCCCCCTTGCCGGCGCGACCCTCGCGGATCAGCGCCAACGTGGCCGGTTGCATCACGATCCGCCCGCGCGCGGTCGCTGTGCGCGATGTCTCGTCCTTGGCCGAGACATCGACCATCGCCGCGCGGCCGGCGGCGTCGAAATGGGTCAGCGCCATGGCGATGCGCTCAGCGCGCGTCCACCAGGGTGCGCGCGGCGATGGTCACGTCCGGCTGGCGCATCAGGTGCTCGCCCACCAGGATGCAATGCGCCCCGGCCATCGCCATCCGCCGCACATCGTCCGGCGCGCGGATGCCGCTTTCGGCGACCGGCAGGCGGTCGGCCGGGACCAGCGGGGCCAACGCCTCGGTCAGCGCGATGTCCGTCTGCAGCGTGCGCAGGTCGCGGTTGTTGATGCCGATCAGGCGCGTTTCCAGGCCCAGGGCGCGATCCAGCTCGCGCCGGTCATGCACCTCGGCCAGCACCGCCATGTCGAGCGACCGGGCGATGTCCTCCAACTCGCTGGCGCGTTCGTCGGACAGCGCGGACATGATCAGCAGGATGGCATCCGCGCCCATCGCGCGGGCCTCGAAGACCTGCCAGGGGTGGATCATGAAGTCCTTGCGCAGCACCGGCAGGGAACAGGCGGTCCGCGCCGCTTCCAGATCCTCCCGCCGGCCTTGGAAATACGGCCCGTCGGTCAGGATCGACAGGCACGCCGCGCCGCCGGCCTCATAGGCCCGGGCCAGCGCCGGCGGGTCGAAGGGATCGCGGATCAGCCCGCCCGAGGGCGAGGCGCGCTTGATCTCGGCAATCAGCCCGGTGCGGCCCTCGCCGATGCGATGGCACAGCGCACCGATGAAGTCGCGCAGCTTCGGGGCATGGGCGGCGGCCCGCTCGATCTCGGCCTGGGGGGTGGCGGCCATGCGCTCGGCCACCTCCTTCTCCTTGTCGGCGAGGATGCGGACCAGCACGTCGGGAACCGAGCTTGCCTCGGCAGGGGGGGTGACGATAACGGGCGCGTTCATGCGGCGGCGTCCTTGGGGGGGCAGGCGGCGCGGAGGCGGGTGAGTACGCCAAGAGCCGCGCCATCGTCTATGGCCTTGGCGGCGATGGCCGCACCTTCACGCAGGTCTGCCGTGCGTCCGGCGACGATCAGCGCGGCGGCGGCGTTCAGCACCACCACGTCGCGATAGGCGCCGGGCGCGCCGTTCAGCAGGGCTTCCAGTGCGACGGCGTTCTGCGCCGGATCGCCGCCCTTCAGCGCCGTGGCGGGCGCACGGGGCAGGCCGGCATCCTCGGGTGAGATGGTGAATTCGCGCAGGCTGCCATCGGGTTCGAGCGCCACCACCTGGCTTTCGCCGGCCAGCGTCAGTTCATCGAGCCCCTGGCCATGCACCAGCCAGGCGCGCTCGCTGCCCAGCCGGCCCAGCGCCTCGGCCATCGGGCGCAGCCATTCGGGGGCGAAGGCGCCGGTCATCTGTCGCTTCACCCCGGCGGGATTGGCCATCGGCCCCAGCAGGTTGAAGATGGTCCGCGTGCCCAGTTCCACCCGCGGCCCGGCGGCATGGCGCATGGATGCGTGGTGGCGCGGCGCCATCAGGAAGACCATGCCGGCCTCCGCCAGCACCGCGGGCAGGCGATCGATCGGCACATCGAGCGAAATGCCCAGTGCGGAGATCGCATCCGCCGCGCCGGATTTGGACGACAGCGCGCGATTGCCATGCTTAGCGACCGGCACGCCGCAACCGGCGACGACCATGGCCGTCGCGGTCGAGATGTTGAGCGTTCCCGCCGCATCCCCGCCGGTGCCGACGATGTCCATCGCGTCGGGCGGTGCGGCGATCGCCACCATGCGGGCGCGCATCGCCCGCACGGCGCCGGTCATCTCCGCCACCGTCTCGCCGCGCACGCGCATCGCCATCAGCAGGCCGGCGATCTGCGCGGGGGTGGCCTCGCCGGCCATGATGATGCCGAAGGCTTCCTCGGCCTCGGCTTCCGCGAGGCGCTCGGCATTGGCCAATCGCGCCAGGATCGGTTTGAGCGACATCCGGTCAGGCCGCGGCAGGGGCGGCCATGCGGGCACCGGCAAGCGTCAGGAAGTTGCGCAGCAGGTCGTGACCATGGGCGGAGGCGATGCTTTCGGGATGGAACTGCACGCCCGAGATCGGCAACTCCCGGTGCTTCAGCCCCATGGCGATGCCGTCCTCCGTCCAGGCGGTGACCTCGAGGCAGTCCGGCATGGTCGCGCGGTCGACGATCAGCGAGTGATACCGCGTGGCGGCAAACGGGGAGGGGATGCCGGCGAAGACGTCCCGCCCATCGTGATGGACCTGCCAGACCTTGCCATGGACGGGTTCGGGCGCGCGCACCACCTGGCCGCCGAATGCTTGCCCGATGGCCTGGTGGCCCAGGCAGACGCCAAGCACCGGGAGCCTCACCTCGGCGGCGAGGCTGATCAGCGGCAGGCAGATGCCGGCTTCGTTCGGCGTGCAGGGGCCTGGGGACAGGACCACCGCCTCCGGCTTCATGGCGAGCACCCCCTGCGGATCGATCGCGTCGTTCCGCCGCACTTCCACCTGGGCCCCGAGGTCACCCAGGAAATGGAAGAGGTTGAAGGTGAAGCTGTCGTAGTTGTCGATCAGGAGGATCATGGGCGGATCGTTGGCCCCGCTGGCCGCCGAAATCAAGTCGGGTGGTGCGTGGAAGCCCCGGCGCCTTCGTTCCAAGGCGGGATCGCCTGGCGTGACAGCCGGTTTCGCCGCCGCGCCGCAGCGCCCGACCGCGACCGGCAGCCCTGCTCAACGCACCAGTCGCCTGAGGGTCGAGCACCAACGGGTCGAGGCAATGCCTCGATCCGGGAGCGCGCCGCGACACTGCCCAGACCGACAACCCCGTTCGCCGCGCCAGTCCAGGGCACGAAGTCCAGCGGCCCGGATGGGTCGCGCCCGCCGCCTGAGGGGCGCGCCAAAACGCCGACGATCGCCACGGGCGATCGTCGGGATCAGCGCACGTCGCCCATGAAGGTCGCGACCTGCCGCTCCAGCGGCGCGGCTTCCAACCCCGGGCGCAGGCGCAGCAGATGCAGCGTCCCGGTGCTTGCCTCGGTTTCCCAGGCTTCGAAGATCGGTCCGTAATGGGGGCGCTCGGGCCCGACATCGTGCAGCAGCATCGCCGGCGGCGTCAGGTCGGGCCGGCGCGCCACCTCCCACGCGATGGCCAGGGCACAGGCGACGCGGAAACGCCCATCGACCAGGACCAGGCCCGGCCAGGCGCCTTCGGCGCGCAGCGCCTCCAGCGGCGTGTCGATATAGGGGGCCCAGCTTGCGGCATTGCCGCCCTTG
The DNA here is from genome assembly GCF_039839775.1 of Roseomonas sp. CAU 1739. NCBI lineage: Bacteria > Pseudomonadati > Pseudomonadota > Alphaproteobacteria > Acetobacterales > Roseomonadaceae > Roseomonas > Roseomonas sp. CAU 1739. Next base: position 124,448 of record NZ_JBDOQQ010000011.1, on the reverse strand, counting down.
GGCCGGCCCCACGGGCCGGTGGGCCCGACATCGCCATGCAGGATGGTCAGCCGCCCCCCGGCCTCGGCGGCCTGCACTTCGGGATCGGCCTTGGCCTCGGCGATCCAGGCCTGGTCGCTTTCGACCGAGATGATGCGGCGCGCGGTGGACTGCAGCGCCGCGCGCGTAGACCCGCCGAGGCCCCATTCCAGGTAGCAGTCGAGCGGGCGGGCAAGGGCGGTTCGGAAGGCCTCGGCCTCGGCGGATGTCATGGCCAGCCGGCCGAAGACCGGCTTTTGCGGTGGCTTGGCGGTGGCCGCCGGCGCGGCCGGGCCGGAGGCACGCCAGCCCGGTGGCAGCGGCAGCGTCGCCAGGGTTTCCGCCTTGGCCATGCGAATGCCGCGCGCCTCGCGCAGGGCGATCCAGGCGGCGCGACGCTCCTCGGGGGGCTGCAGGCGGTCGATCTCGCGGAAGCGCCCGGGCTTGGTCCCGGTCTGGGGGTTGCAGGCGGTGATCGCGTCCATCACCGCGAAGCGGCCCGACCAGGCGGCGCCGAGTTCATGGGCGAACCACCAGTCGATGCCCCAGCCGACCAGGCTGCCATCATAGGCGGCGAGGAAGGTTTCCAGCTTGTCCCGGCGGAACAGCGGGCAGGTCACCTCGACGAAACTGGTCAGGCGGATCTGGTTGCGCGTCTCCGCCACCCTGGTCACCGGCCAGGACACGCGGCTGGCGGCGACAAAGGCGGGCTGGCTCACCCAGAGATCATAGGCGGCCGCCAGGGCGAACAGGCGCGGGATGTCCGCCGGGTCGATCTGCACGTCGTCATCGGGCACCCAGACGTGGCTGTAGGCGGACAGGTCGATCTCGCCGGCCTGAACCAGGGCGTGCAGGTTCTGCATCTTGCCGCCCTTGATGCGCCAGGCGCGGGTCGCGACCTCGCGCAATTCGGCGAATCGCGTATCGTCGTCGCCGTAGAAGGCAACGAGCAGGTCGAAGGTCCGATCACCGCCGGGTGGCAGCCAGTGCCGGACGGCATTGCGGTCCCCGGCGCTGGTGAAGACGCAATGTCGCTGCACGCACGGACCTTACAGGAGGAAATGATGGCATCGGCATATTCGGGCGGAATGCGACCGACCACAACGGGCGGGGCTGGCGCGGCGGTGCTGCGGGCGTTTGGCCTCGCTGGACTGCTCGCGCTGGCCAGCCCGCTGCCGGCGCGTGCGGCGGACCTGCCGGACCGCCCGGTGCGCATCATCGTGCCCTTTACCCCCGGCGGGTCGAGCGACATCGTCGCCCGCGTGCTGGCCGAAGCCGCGTCCGCTCATCTGCCACGCGGCGCGGTGGTGGAAAACCGCGGCGGCGCCGGCGGCAACATCGGCATGGCCGAGGCGGCGCGCAGCGCGGCGGACGGCTCCACCCTGGTGCAATGCGCCTTCGGCCCCTGCGGCGCCAATCCCGCGCTCTACGCCAATCCGGGCTACGACCTGCTCAACGACTTCGCCCCCGTCATCCTGACCGGGGCGGTGCGCAACGTGATGACGGTGCGGCGCGACCTGCCGGCGCAAAACGTCCAGGAATTCATCGCCCTGGCGCGACGGCAGCCTCTCACCTTCGCGTCATCCGGCGTCGGCGCGTCGAACCACCTGGGCCCCGAGCTGCTGCGTTCCATCACAGGCATCGAGATGACGCATGTCCCCTATCGCGGATCGGGCCCGGCGATCACCGACCTCGTCGCCGGCCGTGTCGATGTGTTCTTCGACAACCTGCCGTCGATCCTGCCGCATATCCGCGGCGGCTCGGTGCGCGCGCTCGCCGCCGTCAGCGACAGCCGCATCCCCGAATTGCCGGATGTCCCGACCTTCGCCGAACAGGGCGTGCAGGGCATGGCGATCGATTCATGGTTCGGCTTCATGGCGCCTGCGCGCACGCCGCCGGCCGCCATCGCCGCGCTGAACGCCGCCTTCGGCCGCGCGCTTCAGGACCCGGCTGTGCGCGCCCGCATGGCTGAACTGGGGGCGACGCCGCTGGGTGGCACGCCCGACCAGATGGGCACCCATGTCCGCGCCGAGGCCGCCCGCTGGGCCGAGGTTGTCCGCAAGCAGGGAATCCGCGCCGAATGAGCCGCATCACATCCATCCGCACCATCCGCATCGGCGAACGCCCCAACCTGATCTGGGCGGAGGTCACCACCGACGAAGGCCTGACCGGCCTGGGCGAGGCCTTCCGCGGTGCGGCGGCGGTCGAGGCGGTGATTCACGAAAGCGTGGCGCCGATGCTGATCGGCCGCGATTCCCGCGACATCGAGCCGATCTCCCGCGCGCTTCTCACGCCCTATGTCGGCTTCGGCGGATCATCCGCCGAGGTGCGCGCGGCGTCGGCCATCGACATCGCGCTGTGGGACCTCAAGGGCCAGCGCCATGGCGTGCCGGTGCATGAGGCGATGGGTGGCAGGTCGCGCGACAAGGTCCGCAGCTACAACACCTGTGCCGGCTACGACTACAACACGAAGTCCGCGCAGCGGCGCGACATCGGCGCGGCGGATGAAGCGCGCGGGCCGTATGACGACCAGGTCGCCTTCATGCGCGACGCCGGGGTGCTGGCCGAAAGCCTTCTGTCAGAAGGCTTCAACGCGATGAAGATCTGGCCGTTCGACATCTACGCCCCGGCGACGCAGGGCGTGTCGATCACGTTGTCGGATCTCAAGAAGGGGCTGGAGCCCTTCGCCAAGATCCGCCGCGCGGTGGGCGACCGCATGGAGATCATGGCGGAACTGCACTCGCTGTGGTCCTACCCGGCGGCGCTGTCGATCTGCCGGGCGCTCGAGGACTTCAACATCACCTGGGCGGAAGATCCGATCGCGAAGATGGACGACGTGGCCTCGCTCGCCGAACTGCGTCGCGCCGTGCGCACCCCGATCTGCGCGAGCGAGACGCTGGGCGGCAAGGTCGCTTTTCGCGACCTGCTGGTGGCCGGGGCGACGGATATCGTCATGCTGGATCTCGCCTGGTGCGGCGGGCTGACCGAGGCGCGCAAGATCGCCGCGCTCGCGGAAGCCTGGGCGCGGCCGGTCGCACCCCATGACTGCACCGGCCCGATCACGCTGATCGCGTCCGTGCACCTCGCGATGCACGCCCCCACCGCGATGTTCCAGGAAGTGGTGCGGGCGACACTGGCAACCTGGTATCGCGACCTGGTGACGGTGCTGCCGCGCGTCGAACAGGGCTGGGTTCTGCCGATGGCAGGGCCGGGGCTGGGGGCGAAGCTGCTGCCGGACGTGGCGCAGCGGGAAGACGCCATACTGCGCGTGACCGGCATGTGAATGCGATGGGGGACCATGGGATACGGCGCGGTCACTACCTCTCACCGGGCCGCGGCGCGGCGGCATGGATCGGGGTGCGATCAGCCGCGCCGCAATCCGGCCGGAGGGGAGCCGCTTGATCTACGTCTCGTTTCCCCGAACTCCTGATGACTATCTCCAGGATTGCCGGTGGCATGCCCAGCTGTCGCATCATGTCTATCATGGGCTGCGGTCGCGGTTCGGCCGGCTGGGCGTCGAGTTCGTTGGCTGGGACAGCGATATTCCGGCTGGTCCGACGGACCTTGTCGTCACCTGCCTGCCGAACCGCAACTATCGGTCCGGCGCGCGCATCATCGGCGTCGAGAATGACACCCTGATTCCGGAGCGTTGGACGCAGGCCACCGCCGATATCCATGGGCTCACGGTGCAGGTGGACGACATCGCCGCGCTCCACTCGCTGGTCGACAACGCAGTCGGCCTGATCGTCATGACGAATGACGTGGCGCTGGGCCGCCTCCGGGCGAATGAGGCGCGGGCAGCGTCACATGCCGCTTGGCTGTCGCGGGCCTGCAACGGCAACATTGGCTACACGCCGCACCCGATCGACCATCAGCGCTTCCGCAGGATCCCGAAGCTGTTCCTGAACCGCAAGCGGTTGTGGAATTCGCAGCAGCACCGGATGATGGTCTACCATGCCGGCTGGAGAAAGAACTCGGCCGAGGCCATCACCATTCTCGAGGGCCTGGGCCTGGTCCGCGATCAGCACTTCGACGTCGTCGATACCGTCGACAAGAACGACCCGCAGGCCATGGCCGCGCTGGTCGAGAGGTACAACGTCATCTTCTCGGGCTCCTTCTCGGAATCCGGCCCGATCAACATGATCGAGTATCTGGTGCAGGGCTTCGTCATCGCCGGCCACGAGGAATGGTGGGGTGGCTACGGCTTCGTGGAATCGGTGTGGTCTTACGATCCCGCCCTGCGCGACGAGATGACGCGTCGCATGGCCTGGCTGATGAACCCGCGGAATGTCGGTCAGATGCAGCAACACAGGGACCGGATCCTGCAGCACTTCCTGACGCGCGACGACATGAGGTGGGAGACCTTCCTCGAACGGCTTGGCACGATCATCCGCCACGCCCTGTGACAGTGCCGGCGCGGGGAAGCGCCGGTCCACCGGCCTGCCTTCAATGGCCTGGAATGCCGGGCAGCGGGTCCAATGCCGCTGGCAGCGGCGCATCCATCACGGCCCGGGCCGCCGACGTCACACGGCCGGCGGCAGATTCCCGGTTCGGATCAGCAGCGCCGCCCGTCCCGCCGCCGCCTGCCAATCCGCCGTCCCGTCCGGGCAGCGTACCAGCCGCATGGAAGGGTACCACACCGGCACATCCGCCGCGTTCAGCCAGCGCCAATCCATATGCCGCCCATGGGTCAGCATCAGCACCGGCCGACCGAGCGCGCCGGCCAGATGCAGCACCGCGGTATCGACGGTGACGACCAGGTCCAGAGCCTCGATCGCCGCTGCCGTGTCGAGGAACCAATCCGGCCCGCCATCCAGTTCCGGTCCCAGCCGGTCAAGCGGGAAGGGGGCTTGCTGGTCCTCCCCGGGTCCCTTCTGCAAGGCGAACAGCCGCACGCCGGGAATCGCCGCGATCGGCGCGAAGGCGGCCAGCGGCGCCGACCGGTTCGCATCGACCGGCGCGGCCGGATTGCCCTGCCAGACGATGCCGATGCGCAACCCGTGCTCGCCGATGCGCGCGCGCATCCGCGCGCGGCGTTCGCGGTCCACCGCCAGATAGGGCACCCGTCCGCGATACTGTTGCGGCGTCAGCCCCAGCGCCCGCGGCAGGTTCAGCAGAGGCAGCCATGCGGTCACCCCGGCGACGGTGCCCGGCGTGCCGCTGGATCGCAGGTCCAACCCCTCGGTCACCGGCGCCAGCAGCCTGTGCAGCCGTGGGTCGAGCACCGCATGCACCCGGATGCCCCGCGCCACCAGCAGCGGCAGGTAGCGCGCAAACTGGATGGTGTCGCCAAGGCCCTGTTCGCCCATCACCAGTATCGCCTCGGGCCGGCCGTCGCCGCGCCAGATCGGCATCGGCAGCGGGCCATCCGGACCTGGACGGGTCACCCGCGGGAAGGCGGAGGGCAGCAGGTCGAAGCGGACCTCGTAGGCGTCCCACGCCTCGTTCCACAGCCCGGCCTGGAACAGGGCGCGGGCGAGGGCGGCGCGCACCGCCGCATCGCCCGGCGCCATGGTTGACAGGCTGCGCAGCGCCGCCGCCGCCTCCAGCGCCTGGCCGCGGAAGCGTGCTTCCTCGATCAGCGACAGCAGCGCGGCGAGGTCAGGCGTTGCCGCCACGCGGCACACGTTCAAGCATTGCCGCGCTCCCGCCGTCCGGCGGCGAAGCGCACCGCTTCCTCCGCCGCGCGGAACAGCGCGCGCGCCTTCTGCTTCGTCTCCTCGTATTCCGACTTCGGGTCGGAATCGGCGACCACGCCCGCACCGGCCTGGACGTGCATCACGCCGTCCTTCACCAGCGCCGTGCGCAGCGCGATGCAGGTATCCATGCCGCCATCGGCACCGAAATACCCGATCCCGCCGGCGTAGAGCCCGCGTCGCGATGGCTCCAGTTCCTCGATGATCTCCATCGCCCGGATCTTCGGCGCGCCGGTCAGCGTGCCCGCCGGGAAGCCGGCGCAATAGGCATCGAGCGCATCGAGCCCGTCGCGCAGCCGCCCCTGCACCTCCGACCCGATATGCATGACCTGCGAATAGCGTTCGATCTGGAACTGCGCCGTCACCTTCACCGACCCTATGGCGGCCACCCGGCCCACATCGTTGCGGCCGAGGTCGAGCAGCATCAGATGCTCCGCCCGTTCCTTCGGATCGGCGAGCAACTCGATCTCCAACGCGCGGTCTTCCTCCGGCGTCGCGCCGCGGCGGCGCGTGCCGGCGAGCGGGCGGACGGTCACCGTGTTGTCGCGGCAGCGCACCAGGATCTCGGGGCTCGCGGCGACCACCGAGAAACCGCCGAAATCCCCGAACACCAGGAAGGGCGCGGGATTTATCCGGCGCAAGGCGCGGTACAGCGAGAAGGGCGGCAGCGCGAAGGGCACCGAGAAGCGCTGCGCCGGCACCACCTGGAACACGTCGCCGGCGCGGATGTATTCCTTCGCGCGCTCGACTGCGGCGATGTAGCCGGCCTCGGTGAAGTTGCTCTCGGGTTCGCCGAGCCGCGGCAATACCGCTGGCGGTGCCGCGCGCGGCACCGGGCGGTCGAGCGCCGCTTCCGCCTCATCCAGCCGTGCCTCGGCCGCTTCCAGCGCCGCACCGGGTTCGCCGCCCGGCCAGACCGGCGCGCACAGCGTCAGCGTGTCCCGCACATGGTCGAACACCGCCATCAGCGTGGGCCGCGTCAGCACCGCATCGGGAATGCCGAGCACGTCAGGGTTGGTCTCGGGCAGCTTCTCGATCAGCCGCACCATGTCGTAGCCGAGATAGCCGAACAGCCCCGCCGCCATCGGCGGCAGCCCCGGCGGCACCGGCATGCGCGCCGCCGCGATTACGCGGCGCAGGCTGTCCATCGCCGGGCCGGCTTCGGGCTCGAAAGCATGCGGCGCCGACAACGCGTGGCGGTTGATCTCGGCCTTGCCGCCGCGGCAGCGCCACACCAGGTCCGGCGCCAGGCCGATGCCGGAATACCGACCGCGCGCGGCCCCGCCTTCGATCGATTCCAGCAGGAAGGCATTGGCCTGCGCCCCGCCGGTCAGCTTCAGGAAGGCGCCGACCGGCGTGTCGAGGTCGGCCACCCGTTCCCGCACCAGCACCGTACCATGCCCGGCTTCCAGCGCCGCGCGCGCCTGTGCCAAGGACGTTCCGCTCATCGCCCGGTCACCTGTTCCAGCATCTGGGTGTTCACCCGCACATTCGACCGCGCCCGCAGCGCCGCGGCGAATTGCTGTTCGAGTTCTTCCTGCATGGATTGCTCGATCTCGGTCCGCACCCGCCCGAGTGCTGCCGCGTCGCTCGCCGGGTCGAAGGGGACGATACCGGTCACCTGCGCCACGGCGAAACCATCGCGCGTCTCGGCCATGGTCGCCTCGCCCCGCTTCGTCTCGAACAGCGGCGCGATGAGCTCCTGCGGCACGGTTCCGGCCAGCGCCGGGTCGCGGGTGAAGGGGCCCATCGCCTCGCCGGTCAGCCCGGCCTCGGCCGCCGCTTCGGCCAGCGTCTTGCCGCCACGCACCGCGGCCAGCAGACCGGCGGCCTTCTCCTCGGCCGCGCGCCGGCGCGCATCGGCGACATAGGCGGTGCGCAGCGCATCCTCCACGCTCTCGAACGGCCGCAGCGCGGGCGGCACCACGCCGCGAACCTCGATGGCGACGAAGGCGTCGCCCATCTCGGTCATGCGCGGCGCATCGCCCTGCCGCGCGGCGAAGACCGCGCGCAGCAGGTCGGCGCGCTGCGCCTCGGCGATCGGCAGCGCCACCACCGCATTGGCCTGGTCGCGCCCATTGGCATCTAGTGTCGCGGCCACGATCGGCAGGGAGAACCGCGTGCCCACCTCGGCCAGCGAGGCACCGCCGGCCAACGCATCCTCGACCCGGTTGGCACGCTCATAGGCGACGTCGAGGGCGCGATCATGCGCCACCTCGCGCCGCAGCTGGTCGCGCACCTCGGCGAGGCTGCGCTGCGTCGCCGGCTCCACCCGCGCAACCTTCAGCACATGCCAGCCGAAGGCGCTGCGCACCGGATCTGTCACCGCGCCCGGCTCGGCCGAGAAAGCGGCCGCCGCGACATCGGCGATCGGCAGCGCCGCCCGGTCCAGCAGCCCGAGATCGGCCGCCCCGCCATCGGCCGCCCGCGCCTGCGCCTCGATCGCCGCAAGATCCGCCCCGCCGCGCCACGCCTCGGCGATCGCGCGCGCGGCCGCCTCATTCGGCACCACGGCCTGTTCCAGCGCGCGCCGCTCGGGGGTCCCGAAGGCGGCGCGCCGCGCCTCATAGGCCTGCTCCAGATCGGCATCGCTCACCGCGACCTCGCCGGCCAGCGTCTCGGGCGAGAGCACCAGCACCGATGCCTCCCGGTATTCGGGCGAGGAGAAGCGCGCCGCGTTGTTCTCCTGATACCGCCGCAACTGCGTCTCGGTCGGCGCCTCCGGCTCGGGCATGTCGGCACGGGCAACCCGCACCACCTCGGCCGTTCGGCGCTGCAGCGCCCAGGCGAGCAGCGGCCCGGTCATCGCATCGGGGCCTGCCGAGCCCGCCCGGACGGCGCCGAGCAACTGCTGGCGCAGCACGTCATCGGCCACGATCTGCAGGAACTGTCCCTCGGACAGTTCATTGCCGCGCAGGAAACTGTCGAACACCTGGCGGGAGAAGCTGCCATCCAGCCCGCGCAGGCCGGGAATGGCGAATACCGAATCGCGCACCACATCGGCCGGCGCGACGATGCCCATGCGCTGGGCTTCCTGGCGCAGCACGCGTTCGCCGATCAGGCGTTCTAGGGCCGTGGCGCCCACCGCGCGGCGGATATTGTCATCCGGTTCGAAGCGGTTGCCGAGCTGCCGGGCAATCCGCGCCATCTCCCGCCGCGCGGCCATCTGGGCCTCGGGCAATTCGATCGCGCTGTCGCCCACGCGCACCACGGCGCTGTCGCGGCCGAAATTGCGCACGACATCCTCGATCCCCCAGATGGCGAAGGACGCAACGAGGAGCAGGAAGAGAAGCCTGGCGAACCAGGTGCCGGCGAGGCGGCGCATTGCGGTCAGCATGGGGCGCGTGCTTAGCCGGGGTGGGGGCGGGACGGAAGGGGCGGCGGCGAGGATCGGCCCCGGACCGCCGGCCATCGGCCCCCACCACCCTATGCAACGCGGCGTCGAGGGCGCAGCCAGGCCCGCGCGGGCGGACGCCGGCCAGGCTAGGTCGATGCCCGGCCGGGGCGATGTGCGGCCCGCCCGCCCGCTTTGGCGAGGCCTAACCGGGCCGCGCCTGTACGCGCCCCCGGCGCGTGCTCGAACGCATTGCCGTACCGGCGCGGCCCTGCGTCCTGTTACGGTCCCCCCGGATGCAATCCGCCCTACGGCTTCAGCCGATACCCCGTGCGGAACATCCACCACAGGATGCGCAGGCAGATCGCCATGAAGCCCGCCATGAAGGCGAGGCTCGCCGCCACGCTGACATCCCCCACCCCGTGGAAGCTCCAGCGGAAGCCGCTGACCAGGTAGACCACCGGGTTGAACAGGCTGATCGTCCGCCAGGGCTGCGCCAGCATGTCGATCGAGTAGAAGGCGCCGCCCAGAAAGGTCAGCGGCGTCATCACCAGGGAGGGGATGATCGCGAGCTGCTCGAAGCTCCTGGCCCAGATGCCGATGATGAAGCCGAACAGGCTGAAGGCGACCGAGGTGATCACCAGGAAGGCCAGCATCCAGAACGGATGGCGAATCTGGAGATCCACGAAGAAGGTCGCCGTCAGCAGGATGATCAACCCGATGCCGACCGATTTGGTCGCGGCGGCCCCGACATAGGCGATCACCGCCTCGAAGGCGGAAAGCGGTGCGGACAGGATCTCGAACAGCGTACCGGTGAATTTCGGGAAGTAGATGGCGATCGACGCGTTCGAGATGCTCTGCGTCAGGATGGTCAGCATCATCAGCCCGGGCACGATGAAGGCGCCGTAATCCACCCCGCCCATCTGCTGCATGTGCGACCCGATCGCCGCGCCGAACACGACGAAATACAGCGCCGTGGTGATCACCGGCGTGGCGATGCTCTGCCACACGGTCCGCCAGGCGCGCTGCATCTCGGTGCGATAGATCGCCCACATCCCGTGGTGATTGATCCCGCGCATCAGCCGCGCTCCACCAGGCTGACGAAGATCTCCTCCAGCGAACTGCGCGTGGTTTCCAGATCCGTGATGTCGATACCGAGCTCGCCGAGACGCTTGAGCAATGCGGGGATGCCGGTGCCTTCCGCATGGGCGTCGAAGGTATACAGCAGCCGGTGCCCCTCGGCCTGCAGCTCCAGCGGCCAGGCCTGGAGCTCCGCCGGGATCGCCGCCAAGGGGTGCTGCAGCACCAGCATCAGTCGGCGCTTGCCCATCTTCTCCATCAGCGCCGCGGTATCCTCGACCAGCAGGATGCGCCCCTTGTCGATGACGCCGACGCGGTCCGCCATCTCCTCCGCCTCCTCGATGTAATGGGTGGTCAGCACGATGGTCACGCCGCGGTCGCGCAGCTTGCGCACCAGCGCCCACATGTCGCGGCGCAGGTTCACGTCGACGCCCGCGGTCGGTTCGTCGAGGAACAGCAGGTCGGGCTCGTGGCTCAGCGCCTTGGCGATCATGACCCGCCGCTTCATGCCGCCCGACAGCTCGATGGTCTTGCTGTGGCGCTTGTCCCACAGAGACAGGTCGCGCAGCAGCTGCTCGAGATAGGCGGGATCGGGTGCGCGGCCGAACAGGCCGCGGCTGAACTGCACCGTGTTCCAGACGGTTGCAAAGATATCGAGCGCGATCTCCTGCGGCACGAGGCCGATGGCGGACCGCGTCGCGCGGAAATCAGTCACGATGTCATGACCGGCGACGCGCACCGTGCCCGCGGACATGGTGACGGTCCCGCAGACGATGCTGATCAGCGTCGTCTTGCCGGCCCCGTTCGGGCCGAGCAGGGCGAAGATTTCCCCCCGCCTGACCTCCAGATCGACGCCCCCCAGCGCGGTCAGGCCCGTCTCATAGTGCTTTTCGACACCGGAAATGGAAAGGATTGCCGACATTGCCTCTGCTCTGATGGCCACCTCGCGCCATGGCTGGCCGGCGCACGAATGCGGCGGCATGGCTGGGCGGCGGCGATTTCGATGATGCGTCCCGCGCGGTCGATCCTGGCTGAACGAGGCCGGGCGGGCAGGCGATCCTGCCCATGCCGCAAACGCGACCTGCCCTGATGTGATGCGGCGTCCGCCCGGCGCAAGGATCGCCTGGTCGCGATTGCCCGCCGTGCCGGCCCTGCGGCGTCCCACCCCCATGGACAGTCCCGCCCCCCGCCGCTAACCGCAATCCTCGCAAGCAAGGGGGAGACATCGCCGTGACGCCAGGACTGCGCCCGCTGATCGCCGGGAACTGGAAGATGCACGGTTCGCTGCGCGCCTCCGTCGCACTGGCCGAATCCGTCCGCGCCGGCGCCGACGATCTCGCCGCCGAACTCCTGGTCTGCCCGCCCTTTCCCTATATCCAGGCCGTGGCGATGAGCCTGCTCGGCCAGCCTGTCGCGGTCGGCGCCCAGGACTGCCACCCGGCGGTCCAGGGGGCCCATACCGGCGACGTCGCCGCGCCGATGCTGCGCGACTGCGGCGCCACCCATGTCATCCTCGGCCATTCCGAACGCCGCGCCGGCCACGGCGAAACCGACGTGGTGGTGAAGGCCAAGGGCGCCGCCGCCATCGCCGCCGGCCTGACGCCCGTCATCTGCGTCGGCGAAACCCTTGCCCAGCGCGAGGCCGGGCAGGCGGAAGCGGTGGTCCGCGCCCAGGTCGCCGGCAGCCTGCCGGACGGCTTCGCCGAGGCCGGCGGCATCGTCGCCTATGAACCCGTCTGGGCCATCGGCACCGGCAAGACGCCCACCGAGGCCGACATCGCCGCCATTCACGCCGCCCTGCGCCAGGCAGTCGGGCCGGACACGCGCCTGCTTTACGGCGGCTCGGTCAAGCCGGCCAACGCGGCGGCGATCCTCGCCTTGCCGCATGTCGACGGCGCCCTGGTGGGGGGTGCGAGCCTCATCGCCGAGGATTTCCTGGCCATCGCCCGCGCGGCGGGGTAGCCCCCCGGCCCGCCCTTGCTGTAGAAGCGCGCCACCATGACCACCGTCCTGCTCGTCCTCCACCTGTTCGTCACCCTGACCCTGATCGGCCTCGTGCTGCTCCAGCGCAGCGAGGGCGGGGGCCTGGGCATCGGCTCCTCCCAGGGGATGGGCTCCTTCATGGGCGGGCGCGGCACGGCGAACCTGCTGACGCGTGGCACCGCCATCATGGGCACCGCCTTCTTCGTGCTGGCGCTGGCCCTGGCGCTGCTGAACCGCGGTTCGTCGATGCAGTCGCGCTCGATTCTCGATTCGCCGCCCGCGACCAGCGCCCCGGCCGCACCCGCGGTTCCCGCGCTGCCGGCCGTGCCGAACAACTAAGCCAGTCTTTTCAACCACGTCCCGCCGCGTGGCCGCCCTGCGCAAACCGCAGGTAGCGGGACCGCGCGCGGCTTGTTATGGAGGCCGCCCATGGCCCGGTTCGTATTCATCACCGGCGGCGTGGTCTCCTCGCTTGGCAAGGGTATCGCTTCCGCCTCCCTCGGCGCGTTGCTCCAGGCACGCGGCTACAAGGTGCGGCTCCGCAAGCTGGACCCCTACCTCAACTACGATCCGGGGACGATGTCCCCGTATCAGCACGGCGAGGTCTACGTCACCGACGACGGTGCCGAGACCGACCTCGACCTCGGTCACTACGAACGCTTCACCGGAGTCGCGGCGCGCAAGCCCGACAACTGGACCACGGGGCGCATCTATTCGGATGTGATCGCGGCGGAGCGGCGCGGGGACTATCTCGGCGGCACCGTGCAGGTCATTCCGCACATCACCGACAAGATCAAGGAAGTCATCCAGGCCGAGACCGACGGCTATGACTTCATCCTGGTCGAGATCGGCGGCACCGTCGGCGACATCGAAAGCCTGCCCTTCCTCGAAGCCATGCGTCAGCTGGCCAATGAACTCGGCCCGCAGCGCAGCCTGTTCATGCACCTCACGCTGGTGCCCTACATCGCCTCGGCGGGCGAATTGAAGACCAAGCCGACCCAGCACAGCGTGAAGGAACTGCTCGGCCTGGGCATCCAGCCCCAGATCCTGCTCTGCCGCTCCGACCGCCCGATCCCGGAGAATGAACGCCGCAAGATTGCGCTGTTCTGCAACGTCCGGCCCGAAAGCGTCATCCCCGCCCTCGATGCCAAGACCATCTACGAGGTGCCGCTGAAGTACCACGCGGAAGGCCTCGACCAGGAAGTGCTTCGCCTGTTCGGCATGTCCGCCTATGGCGAGCCCGACATGTCGCGCTGGGAACGCATCGTCCATGCGGTGAAGGAACCGGAAGGCGAGGTCACCATCGCCGTCGTCGGCAAGTACACCAACCTGCTCGATGCTTATAAGTCGCTGGCGGAAGCCCTGACCCATGGCGGCATCGCCCACAACGTGAAGGTCAATCTCGACTGGGTGGACAGCCAGATCTTCGAGAATGACAGCGCCGCCGTCACCCGGCTGGAGAAGGTGAACGGCATCCTCGTGCCCGGCGGCTTCGGCGAGCGCGGCTCGGAAGGCAAGATCGAAGCCGTCCGCTTCGCCCGCGAGCGCAAGATCCCGTTCTTCGGCATCTGCTTCGGCATGCAGATGGCGGTGATCGAGGCGGCGCGGAATCTGCTCGACATCAAGGGCGCGTCTTCCACCGAATTCGGCCCCTGCCCGGAACCCGTGGTCGGCCTGCTGACCGAATGGCTGCGCGGCAACGAGATCGAGAAGCGGGCCGCGGCCGGCGACCTCGGGGGCACCATGCGCCTCGGCGCCTATCCGGCGGTGCTCGGCGACGGATCCCTGGTGCGGGCCGTCTATGACGGAGCCGGCACCATCGAGGAACGCCACCGCCACCGCTACGAGGTGAACGTCGCCTACAAGGACCGGCTGGAAAGCGCCGGGCTGCGCTTCTCCGGGATGTCGCCCGACGGGGTGCTGCCGGAGATCGTGGAATATCCCGACCATCCCTGGTTCATCGGGGTGCAGTACCACCCGGAACTGAAGTCGAAGCCGTTCGACCCGCATCCACTGTTCGCGGGGTTCGTCGGGGCGGCGGTGAAGCAGGCGCGGTTGGTCTGAACATGGCCAGGAGGGGCGCCGCCCCTCCCGGACCCTCCCCGCCAGGGGGCAGCGGCCCCCTGGACCGCGAAGACCTGGCGCGGACCGGTTTTCGCTTGCCGACCAGCCCGACGATGGGCTGTAGGAAGAATGTCAGGGCGCCTTGCACCGAATGGCGGCAAGTGACACCCGAATACAGGGCTGAAATCCAGTGTGGCGCGGCGAACCCCGGCGCGGCCAGCGCATCCGGAGCACACCATGCGTCACGTCACCATCGGCCCCGTCACCATCGGCAATGACCTTCCGCTGGTCTTCATCTCGGGCCCCTGCCAGATCGAAAGCCGCGCCCACGCGCTGGAAACCGCCGCCGCCCTCGCCGAGATGGCCAAGGCAGCCGGCGTGCCGATGATCTACAAATCATCGTTCGACAAGGCTAACCGCACCTCGGTCAGCGCTGCGCGCGGCATCGGCATGGCCGAAGGCCTCGCCATCCTTGCCGAGGTCCGTGAGCGCACCGGCCTGCCCACCCTGACCGACGTGCACCTGCCCGACCATTGCGCCCCGGCCGCCGAGGCGGTGGACGTCCTGCAGATCCCGGCCTTCCTGTGCCGTCAGACCGACCTGTTGCTCGCCGCCGGTGAAACCGGCCGCGCGATCAACGTGAAGAAGGGCCAGTTCCTCGCCCCGTGGGACATGAAGAACGTCGCTGCGAAGATCGCCAGCACGGGCAACGAGAACATCCTGCTCTGTGAGCGCGGCGCGTCCTTCGGCTACAACACGCTGGTCGCCGACATGCGCTCCCTGCCCATCATGGCTGGGACTGGCTACCCCGTGGTGATGGACGCGACCCACGCCGTGCAGCAGCCGGGCGGGCAGGGGACCTCCTCGGGCGGCCAGCGCGAATACGCCCCGGTGCTCGCCCGTGCCGCCGTCGCCGTCGGCGTCGCCGCCGTGTTCATCGAGACGCATGAGGACCCGGACCACGCGCCGAGCGATGGCCCGAACATGATCCCGCTGCGCCAGATGCCGGCGTTGATCGCCCGCCTCAAGGCCTTCGACGCCTTGGCCAAGGCCGGCTGACCGTCGTGCGGCGGCTCGGCCTGGGGGCCATGGCAGCCTCGGTGCCGCTGCTCGGGCTGTCCCTGGCCGGCCTGGGGCCGGGCGAGGGCGGTGTCGTCACCGGCATCTTCGGCACCGCGCTGGCCCTTGCCGCTGGTTCAACCGGCAGTGATGGCGGCGTCGATGGCGTCGATGGCGTCGATGGCGGCGATGACGGCGGTGGCGAATGACGCGCCCGCCTGGCCTGCCGCCGATGCCGCGCCGACCGGTGCCGGCCGCGATCCTGGTGGTCGCCCTGGCGGCGATCCTCTGGTTTTCCCTGCCCGCCGCCCTTCGGCTGATGCAGGCCTCCGGCTGGCAGTGGGAGATCGTGCTGGCGGCGGTGGGTGCACATGCCTTGGTGCTCGGCGGCCTCGGTTGGATCGCCTGGCTGTTCTGGGCCGCCCGCCGGCCCGGCGATGGCGGCTGACGACGCACGCGCGGGACACCCACAGCAGCGTCCGCTGCCGGCCTGGCCCCCTCGGCAGCGCATCGGGTTGGTTGTGACTGGGCTCAGAACGGCCATGGCGGCCGCCGCGCTCCGTACGCGAACCCGGCGCCGACTCCCGCAAGCCTGCGCTTGAAGTCCGCCATGGTCGGCGGCGGTTCACGATCGTGGCCGGGCACATAAAACAATCCTTCACCCACTTGCTGCGACGCTGCGGGGTTCATGGCGCAAACCGGGGCCGGCATGCGGATCAGCTATCGCGCGGACGGCACGCCCGTGCCGGTCTACGAGCCCGGTGATTTCGTGCGCCTCCTGCACGATGACCCGGGCCCCCTACCAATGGCGTTTGCCGGGGAGTGGGATTGCGTACTGCGCAATCGCGGCGTGGAAGGTCTCGATATCCGCCTCGCCGGCCATTCGCGGCCGCGCACCAGCGACCTGCCCGACGTCACCGGCGTGCCCGCGCGGCTGGTCCTGCCCTGCGACCGCGCCGGGCTGAGCCTTGGGCTGCAGCGTGACCTGCGGCGCGTGGCCCGCGCCTAGGGCAGGGTCCGCTCGCCTTCGCTCACGCCGCCTGCTCCATGCCTTCGTTGGGTCGTGTGATTCCACCTGATCGGTATCCGCGCGTGTGCCAGCGGCACGAGCCCTCAACCCGAGCCGAGGCTGCTGCCGCGTCGCGCCGGAGTACCGGTTGCGGCGGGGCGCCAAAGCGTCCGGAGGTGTGCGATCGGTGTTCGAGGATCAGGCAGACCGGAGATCAGGGCACGCGCCTGGCGACCCCGGTGTAAGCAATTCCTTCACCGATTGCCCGCAGACTGTCGAGGCGTGGATCGCCATCCATTCACCCCGGTGATCCGCCGCAGCGTTCTGGCTGAATGTCCGTGCGGGTGGATCCATCCGCGTGGTCCTGGACGCCCCCGCACCCATGCCGCCGGGAGGACCGATGCGAATTACGTATCAGCTCGATGGCACGCCGGTGCCGCGCTTCGAGCCTGGCGACATGGTACGTCTGGTGCGTGACGAGCCAGGCCCCATGGTCACCGCCCATGCCGGTGATTGGGGCGAGGTGATGCGCAACCATGGCGCAGGCGGCCTCGATATCCGGCTTGCCGGGTTTTCGCGTCCGCGCAACGCGCCCATGCCCATCGCGACCGCCGTGCCCGCCAGCTACGTCTCGCCCTGCGACCGCAATGGCGTCCGCCTGCGCCTCCAGCGCGATCTCGCCCGCCGCACCGAACTCATCTGACGGCCGCATCTGCGGCGCGCTGGCCGGGATGTGCCGGCCAGCGGCGCGCGGCGCGACGTGCCGTTCCTGCTGCTACCTATGTTCCCAGTTCGAACCCCGAACTGACGGCGCGCTGCAGGTCGTTCACCGAGGCCGCGAAATTCTCGCGCCGCGCGATGTTGGTCCCGACCAGCGTGCGCATCCGCGCCGCATCCCCGGCGCCCGCGACGGCCGGCATGGCGATCGCGCGGGTCTGGGAGGCAGGAATCGCGAAGGCTGAAGCCGGCGCATAGCCCAGCGGCTGGCCGGCCGGGGTTTGCACGGCGACGAAGGCCTCGTTGCGGGTCGGCACGATCTGCACGGCCTCGCGCGCGGGCACCTCTGCCACCGGCGCGGCCGAGGGCAGTGGCGCGGCCTGCAGCGGCACGGGGCGGGTCACGCGGGCGGTGACGGGGGCTGGCCGGGGCGCGGCCGCGGTCTGTGCGTCGGGAGCCACGGCAGCGACACCCGTGCCGATCTCGGTCGCGCGCGCCTGGATGCGCTGTTCGATCTGGCGGCTCTGCGCGAGGTCGCGCTCGGCCTGCTGGCGCATCGCGGCAAGGCGCGCTTCGGCCACCTGGCGCTGGATCTCGCCGGCGCGGGCGGCCTCCTGCACCCGGCGGGCCTCGCGCAGACGGCAA
The DNA here is from genome assembly GCF_039839775.1 of Roseomonas sp. CAU 1739. Taxonomy (NCBI): domain Bacteria; kingdom Pseudomonadati; phylum Pseudomonadota; class Alphaproteobacteria; order Acetobacterales; family Roseomonadaceae; genus Roseomonas; species Roseomonas sp. CAU 1739. The sequence continues at coordinate 106,843 of NZ_JBDOQQ010000011.1, read as the reverse complement.
TCGGTAACGCTGTCCAATGCCTGCTGCGACTGCGCGATGCCGTTGTTCTCCTGATCGATGTCCGTCGCAACGGTGGCGGCAAGGGCATCCGCATTGCCGGCCGCACGGCGCTGGCGATCCTCGAGATAGCTGGTGGCGGTGACGGCGGCGGCGGCGGAACTGGCCGCCCAGACCAGGCCGCCGATGATGCCCGGCCGGGTGCCAAGGATGCCGCCGGCGCCGATCACGGCGGCCCCGGCGACGATCGGCGCGGCGAAGAAGGCGGCGGAGCGGTCGAACTGCTCGACCTGCGGGCGACACGCATCGGTGCCGTCATCGGCGGCGAGGGTGTTGCCACCAGGCTGGGCGGCGCAGGCACTCACCATCAATGCGCAGGCCAGGGTCGCCGGAATGTGGAGCCGCACGGGCCGTGGGCCGGGGAACGGTTTGGACAAGACAGGATCCTCCGGTGACTGGTCCAGAACGATACACCCGCGCTTTTGAGACGACCAAACGCAGAAACAGCGGTGTCCGCGGTCCCTGAACGCAAGGATCGGACTGTGGTTGCCGCTGTTCGACCCAAGGTTGGCATGCCGGCGTCAGGCGGTGCCGTGCGCCAGCGCATCCCGCAAGCGGATCGCAGCATCTGGCGGCGCTTTTTCGGGCGACGATGATGCGCGGCGTGGCGCGCCCGCGCCCAGTTCCCCTCAGGCATGATCGGACACGTCCGCGCAAGCATCGCCATGTCTCGGCGCCGCGGAAGCCTTGCCGGCCGCCGATCCCGACCCTGCAAGCCCACCTTGGGCCATGCGCTTGGCGCCATCGGTCGCGCACGGTCTTCGACAGGGCGGGCCCGACGTCTGACGTGCTAGATCATCTGCCCGCGCAGGAAGCCCAGTGCCGGCAGCGGGGTCCATTTCCGCGGCAGGTCGGACCGGCGGATCGGCGCCACGGAATAATGCGGGACTGGCTGCTTCGCGCGTACCAGCCAATCGGCATAGGCCTTGACCTGCTGGTCGCGCCAGGCGCGGTCATCCAGCGCCTGGGCGCGGGACCGGAATACCTCCGCCACACGGCTGCGCCGCCCTACCGTCGCCACGACGGCCCAGAGCGTGTCGTCATCCCCGGCACGGACATTCACCAGGATCCCCACGGGTATGACGGTGGCAAATCCGGCCTGCGCGGGTCAAGCACCCCGGCCGGCGGTCAGGCGGCGGCGGCCGGCAGGCCAATCCGCTCCAGCGGGCCGAATTCGCGTTCGAGCAGCGGCTTCACCGCGCCCTGCCAGGCCGCGATCGACCGCAGCGCGGTCGCCGGCGCCATGTTCGCAACCTGGGCCTGCAGCAGGTAGTGGCAGGGATTCGCCGCGCGAATCTCGGCGGCCATACGGGATGCGACGGTCGCGGCGTCACCGACCAGCATGTGCGATCCCATCTCCTCGAGGCTCGGCTCGCCCTCCCAGGTCTTCTCGACCAGCATGCCGCCATCCATCTCCTGCTCGCGTCGGCGAAGGGACTGGGACAGGCGGATCTGCCAGCGGACATTCTCGAGGAATTCCATCGCCTCGGCGCGATCGTCGGTGACGCAGAAGGGGCGCATCGCACCAAAGCGCAGCGTGTCGGGCGTGCGGCCGGCGGCGGCGCGGATCGCCTCGAATCGTGCGCGCGCAGTCGCGAGCATCGCGGGCGTGAAGTGGCGTGGCGTGACCATCACCACGCAATCGCGCTCGGCGGCATAGCGATGGAGGTCGGGATTGTCTCCGGCGACGTAGATGTCCGGCAGGCCGCGCACCGGGCGCGGGGCGATGTGCGCCGTCGGCATGCTGTAGTGCGCGCCCTGGTGGGCGAAGGTTTCGGCGCCGAAGGCCGTCTCCATCATGCCCATCACTTCCAGCAGCCGGGCCGGGGCTTCCGCCAGGTCCTGGCCGAAGCGTTCGAATTCGAAGGGCTGGTAGCCGGAGCCGATGCCGAGGACGAGCCGCCCATGGGTCAGCGAATCGATCATGCCGATCTCGGCGATCAGCCGCGACGGGTGGTACAGCGGCACGATCACCACGCCGGAGCCGAGCCGGATGCGCGAGGTTTCGCCGGCCATGCGCGCCACCATCATCAGGGGCGACGGACAGACGCAGTAGTTGCTGAAGTGATGTTCTGCGAACCAGGCGATGGCGAAGCCGGCCTGCTCGGCGGCCTTCACCTGCGCGACGGCGTCATCGTAGATCGCGGCAGTCGGCGTGCCGCGCGTGCGATAGCCCATGAGGCAGAACAGGCCGACATCCATTGGTTGGTTTCCTTGGCTTCCCTGGGGGCATGGTTCCCGCGAAGGCAGCCGCCCGCAAGGGCGCCTGGTTTGCCCGTCGGCTGACAGGACCGGCGCCTTGGCTCGCCTTACCCGCCGGCAAGGTGTGCACCTTCGTGCGGGCACGGCTGCATCGCACTGCCAATCAGGTGGCGGGTCGTGCAGGGCTAACGAGCCGTCTGATCGGCCGCAAATTGCCGGAGGGCCCGCCGCGCGTTTGCCATGAAGACCTCGGCCTCCGACACGTCTACCGCGAAAAATGAGAAGTTTGCGTCTACTCGATCTGGCACGAGCCGTAGTCGCGCCGAGCATGTCAGCCGGCCGCGGGCATGGTCGAGGAATGGACTATCTGCTGGCTGTGGCCGCGGCGTCTCACAGGTCAGCGCGGCGACGGTATTGTCGCCCTCGACCCATGCGCGCGTCAAAAAGATGCGCTGTCCTCCAAGGTAAGGGTTCCGCTGCCAGTGGGGAGCCGGGCCCGCCGTCGGGGCGTCGTAACGCGAACTGTCATCCGACCAACGCAACGGCCGCCGAACCTGAACGTTCGTGACGCGCTCACAGAGCGGTTCCGAGCGCTGCAACCGACACCGCGACATGGCCTCGACGAAGCTCGCTGGATCGCCTGATAGATCGAGATAAAAATCGCCGAGCCGGGTTTCGCCAACAGGGACGTTGTTCCAGGCGTAGGGGCCAAGGTTTGCGATGGGCACCTGCAAGACTGCCGTGCCGATCCTGACGGGAACGAGCATCGCAGGATCGAGCGGCTGGTCTCGCCAGCCTCCGTCGACGTTCCGATCCCGCGCGCAAACGTGGAGGTAGGCCCCACTGTCAGTTCCGTCCGGCGGATGGCTCGGCAAGCGGTTGAGCAGGATCGTTTCCGGAGATACGCCCCGGGACAGCAGCAGCCCGCGCACCCGCTGGCCATTCAGCGTCGCAACAGCTTCAAGGTCTCGGATGTTGTTTTCACGTTCGGCGGGCGAATAAGTCCCAGTGATTGTCACCGCGCCGGTCCGCCGTCCGACAGCAGCCGCTGTGTCCAGAATTTGGTCAGCGCTTAGATCGGGTTCGCCCGATCCGGACGGGAGAACGACGCGGAACCCGCACTCCGAGATCCGTTGGGACGTCCTCGCTCCTGGCTGCGCGACGGCGCAGGAGGTCCCAAGCACCGCGCCAAAAATCAGCGCAAATGCGGACGCGCGTGCGTGTTGCGGGGAATGCGACATATCCCTCATGTCCAACAGAGTGCTGAACAGGATCGCTCGGGGGCGGCCGGACTGTCCATTGGCACCGTGCGCCCGCACAGGACCGCCGACCGCCATCACCATTCACGTTAGCCACCACCAGCGCCATCCGCGACTGGTCACAGCGCGCGCCGCCCGCCTCGCACAGCCGCGCGCCAGTGCCGTTGCGACCGCTCGACCCGACCCGACCAGCCGCAAACCCCTTAACGCCGCCAGCGACGCTCCCGTACGTCTTATTCATGCGTAGTCATGCGAATGACCGCACCGCCGACCCGATGACGCCACCCGACCCGACTGAGCCACCGCCCACTTCCCAGCCGTCCCCCGCCGCCCCACCCTGGTGAGCCGCCGTGGACACCCCCAGGGTCGGGATGAATGTGGACCAAAGTGTGGACCAGATAATGATCATCATCGGCAAAGGCAGTGTACAACAGGAAGAATGCGACGTGATGGGGCACATGAATGTGCGCCATTACGTCGCGCGCACGGCGGATGCACTCGATTGGCTGCTGTTGGAGGCAGGGTTGCCGCCCTCGCGGGGCCGGCTCGCGGTGGTGGACCAGCATCTGCGCTTCCTGCGCGAGATGTCGCCCGGCACGCCCTTCACCATCCGCGGCGGCATCGTGCGAGCCAGCGCGGATCGGCTGCGCACGGTGGTCGAAATTCGCAACAGCGCGACGGATGCGCCAGCGGCGACGCTGGTGACGGACCTCGGCGCCTGGGCGGGACCGGCAGGCGGGCTGGCGCCGCTGCCGGTGGCGCTCGCGACCGATGCGATGCTGGTCGTGCTGCCCGACCATGCCGGGCCGCGCGGCCTTGGCTTCGATTCGCCGCCGCCGCTGCCGGACCGCGCCGCGGCCCGGGCGATGGGCCTGACCGAGGGTTATCGCGGCGCCATCCGCCCGCATGAATGCGACACCAGCGGCGTGATGCGTCCGGATGTCATCATTGCCCGGATCTGGGATGGCGTGCCGAACCTGCGCAACCGCGGCACCGGGCTCGGCATCAAGGAGGAAGGGATGGGTTCCGCCGCGCTGGAATACCGCGTGGTGCAGTTCCGCCCGCTGCACGCCGGACAATTGCTGACCGTGTGCAGCGGGCTGAAGGCGTTGGGCGAGAAGACCACTACCTGGACCCACCTGGTCCATGACGGCGAGACCGGCGCCGTGGTCGCGGCGGCCGAGGCGGTGGGCATCGCCTTCGACCTCAAGGCGCGCAAGGCGGTGGCCATACCGCCGGAACGCCGCACGGCGCTGGAAGCGCTACTGGTGCCCGGGCTGGGGCTTTAGCGGAGGTCTGGCAGCGCGCTGGGGTCAGCCCGCGCCGAGCAGGGCCAAGGTCTGCGGGTCGGGCGATCCCGCGCAGAAAATCTGCAGCGCCTGGGTGAACTGCGTCGCCGCCGGATCGGCGGCGGCGAACAGCGTCATGCAGGAGCGGAACTTCATGTCGTCCGGACTACCGAGGATCTGGAAGATCGTGCGGCCCCGCACGGCGCAGACGAGGCTGGTGCATTCGACCAGCCGCGGGCCCAGCACCGGATGCGCCAGATAAGCTTGCGCCTCGGCCAGCGATGCGATGCCGTAGCGCTGCGCCATGGCGCTGTGGCCCAGGGCGCGCAGTTGCGGGAAGACGAACCACATCCAGTGCGTGCGCTTCCGCCCGGCGCGCAGTTCGTCCCGCACCGCCGCCATCACCGGGGCCTGTGCCTGCATGAAGCGTTCGAGGTCGAAGGGATCGTCCATGGACGCAGCATAGCGCGATGCGCCGTTCGGGCGTGACCGGGCGCGTGCATCCCTCTCCAAATACCGTCGCGGCTCGGCTACACCTACAGTCCCGGAGGAAACACAGAATGAAAATATCCATCCATCGCCGAGCCGCGCTTGCGCTGCCTGCCGTGCTCGCCCTTCCGGCCCATGCCCAGACCCTGCAGCGCCCGGCGCGGGTGGTGATTGGCTTCCCGCCTGGCGGGTCGTCGGATGTCGTCGCGCGGCTTTATGCCGAGAAGCTGCGCGGGACCTTCGCGCCGCAGGTCGTGGTGGATGGGCGGGTCGGCGCGGCCGGGCGGATCGCGGTGGAATTCGTCAAGGGTGCGGAGCCGGACGGGACGACCTGGCTGCAGACGCCGGCGTCGATGCTGACCCTGCAGCCGCATGTATTCCCCCGGGAGGTGCGCTACGACGCGCTGGTCGACCTGATCCCGGTCTCGACCGTGTGTTCCTATCCCTTCGCCTTCGCCGTGCCGAAGGATCATCCGGCGCAGGACTTGGCGGGCTGGATCGCCTGGGCGAAGGCGCAGGGGCGGGAGTTGCCCTGGGCGTCCCCGGCGGCGGGATCGGCGCCGCACTTCATGGGCATCATGCTGGCGCGCAAGGCGGGGATCGAGATGACGCATGTCCCGTTCCGCGGCGCCGCGCCGGCGGTGCAGGAACTGATCGCGGGCCGGCTGGCCTGCTTCATCGGCGTGCTGGGCGACGTCTCGCCGCAACAGGGGGAGGGGCTGCGCATGCTGGCGGTGTCGTCCCCGGCGCGGAACCCGCGCTTCCCTGCGGTCCCGACCTTCGCGGAACTGGACCAGCCTGATCTGAACAAGGATGAATGGTTCGGGGTGCTGCTGCCGGCGGGCACTCCGGATGCCGTGGTCCGCGCGCTGCACGGGGCCATCGTCGCCGCCGCCGCAACGCCCGAGATGGTTGCCGCGCTGGATCGCCTGGAATATGCGCCGACCGTCTCGGCATCCCCGGCGGCCTTTGCCGACCGTATTCGCCAGGAGCGTGCCGACTGGGCTTCGATCGTGCGCTACAGCGGCTTCCGCCCCGAAAACTGAGCGTCGCCGGATGGGCGTTCCCGTCGCACCGAAGCGCGCTGCCGACAGACAGAAAAAGGAGGGGGCTCGGGGGAGTTCACTCCCCCGCCCTTCCTTCCGTCAGACCAGTTCCACCCGCCCCGTCGCCAGGTCGTAGATCCCGCCCTTCACCGCCAGCGCCCCACGCGCGACGAGGTCCGACAGGATGGGCGTTGCCGTTTCCAGCGCGCGGACATTGTGCCGAACGTTCGAGACCAGCGCGCGTCGCGTCACGTCGCCGCCGGTCTCCGCCAGGGCGGGCTCGATGCCCGGCTTCATGGCCGTGACCAGCCGCGCGATGCTGCCGGGCAGGTTGTTGCCCTGCCGCAGGGCGGCAACCGTCGCATCCACCGCGCCGCAGCTCGTGTGGCCGAGCACCAGGATGAGTTTCGACCCCAGCACGGCGGAGCCGAATTCCAGGCTGCCCAGACCTTCCGGCGTGACGAAGTTGCCTGCCACTCGCACGACGAACAGGTCGCCCGGGTTCTGGTCGAAGGCGAGTTCGGGTGCGACGCGTGAATCCGCGCAGCCGAGGATGGAGGCGAAGGGTGCCTGGCCGCGGGCCCGGGCGGCACGCCCGGCCGAGAGGTCCCGTGTGCGGGGCCGGTTCGACGCGTAGCGGGCGTTGCCTTCCACCAGGGCGCGGAGTGCCGCGTCAGGGGTGTCGGGCCGGGCCGGCGTCGGGGCAGGGCGGGTGCCTTGTGCCTGCGCCGAAGGGATGGCCGCGCAGGCGAACAGGGCGGCGCCGGCGGCCAGCAGGCCGCGTCTGTCGAGCGTGACGGGAGGGCAGGCGAGGCACATGGGCTGGCTCCTGTGGATGGCGTCCATCTTCTGCGGCGGCAGCGTCGCACCATTGGGGTGAATGAACCAGCCGCCCGCCATTGCGGATCGGGGGGCTGCCGCGCACCCTGGGATGCATGACAGCACAGCGTGAAATCCGCCTTAACGCCTTCGACATGGCCTGCGTCGGCCATATCCAGCAGGGATTGTGGACGCATCCGCGCGACCGGGCGCTGGACTACCTGTCGCTCGATCATTGGATGGACCTGGCGCGGCTGCTGGAGCGCGGCCTGTTCGACGGTTTGTTCCTGGCCGATGTGCTCGGCGTCTACGACGTGCATGGCGGCAGCCAGGATGCGGCCGTGCGGCATGGCGTGCAGATCCCGCTGCTGGACCCGATGCTGCTGGTGCCGGCGATGGCGGCGGTGACGCGGCATCTGGGTTTCGGCGTGACGGTGAATTTGGCGTGGGAGCCGCCGGCGCTGCTGGCGCGGCGCTTCTCGACCCTTGATCACCTGACGCGCGGGCGGATCGGGTGGAACATCGTCACCGGGTATCTGGACAGTGCGGCGCGGGCGATGGGGCTCGACCGGCAGATGGCGCATGACGACCGCTACGGCATGGCGGATGAGTTCATGGGCGTCGTCTATCGGCTGTGGGAGGAATCCTGGGCCGCCGATGCGGTGAAGCGGGACAAGGCGAGCGGTGTGTATGCGGACGCCGCGCGGGTTTCGCGCATCCGTCATGACGGGCGGCAGTACCGGCTGGATGCGCCGCATCTGGTGGAGCCATCGCCCCAACGCACGCCGGTGCTGTACCAGGCCGGCGCGTCGGATCGCGGGCGGCAATTCGCGGCGACGCATGCGGAATGCGTGTTCATCAATGGCGGGCCGAAGCCGCATGTGGCCGCGCTGGTGGCGGATCTGCGCAAGCGCGCGGCGGGGCGGCCGATCCGGGCCTTCATGGGCGCGACGCTGATCGTCGGCCGCACCACGGCCGAGGCGCGGGACAGGCTGGAGGAATATCGGCGCCACGTGAGCGTGGAAGCCGCGCTGGTCCACGCCTCCGCCTCGCTCGGGATCGACCTGGCGGCATTCGGCATGGACGACGAATTGCCCACGACCTCTGAGGCGATCCGGTCGAATGTCGAGGCACTGCGGGCCGCCGCCCCGCGCGCGACCAAGCGGGCGTTGGTCGACCGGATGATCCTGGGCAGCCGGCAGCCGCCGATCGTGGGAAGCGTGGAGGACGTTGCCGAAGCGCTGATCGGCTGGGTGGAGGACGCCGACATCGATGGCTTCAACCTCTCGCGCACCGTTATCCCCGAATGCCTGGAGGATGTGGTGACGCTGCTCGTGCCTGCCCTGCAGGAGCGCGGACGCTACAAGCGGGGCTACGCGCCCGGCACCTATCGGGAGAAGTTGTTCGGTACCGGGCCGCGGCTGGTGGCACCCCATCCGGCGGCGGCCGTCGCCCGCTGACTTGCCGCGGCGTCTCATCACGCTACGTTTCCCGCCAAGACCCCAGGGGATGACGGAACGATGGACGGAAACCAGATGCCCGCCGCCGCGGCGGCGATGACCGCGCGCTACGGCGCCGGCGCCGAGCCCAAGCCGGGCCCGTGGAACGACACGCTCGCGCTGCTACTGTCGCATCGGTCGGTGCGCGGCTTCAAGTCGGACCCGGTGCCGGAGGGCACGCTTGAGACGCTGGTCGCCGCAGCGCAGTCCGCCGCGACATCATCCAACCTGCAGACCTGGTCGGTCGTCGCGGTGGACAGCAAGGAGGTGCGGGCGGAACTTGCCACCATCGCCGGCAACCAGAAGCACATCGAGGTCTGCCCGATATTTCTCGTGTTCCTCGCCGATGTGTCGCGCAATACGCGGCTGGCCAAGGACGCCGGGGTGGAACTGGCCGGTCTGCCCTATCTGGAATCCTTCCTGGTGTCGTCGATCGACGCGGCCCTTGCCGCGCAGAACGCGGTGGTGGCGGCGGAAAGCCTTGGGCTGTCGACCGTCTATATCGGCGCGCTGCGCAACGACGTGACGCGGGTGGCTGAGCTGCTGGGCCTGCCGCCGGGCGCCGCGCCAGTGTTCGGCCTGTGTGTCGGCCATGTGCTGCCCGGCCGGGAAGGCGAGGTGAAGCCCCGCCTGCCGCAGGACGCCGTGTTGCACCACGAGACCTACGACGCCGACGATGCCGGCCATCGCGCCGTATATGATCCGCGCATGGAGGCGTTCTCCCGCCGCCAGGAGATGGCGGGCAGCACCTGGACGCAGCGGGTGATCCTGCGGCTGGGCACCTTCGCTGCGCTGCATGGTCGGGAGAAGCTGAAGGAGAAGATCATCGCCCTGGGCTTCCCGCTGCGCTGAGGGGCGCAAGGCCGGGGCATGACGGCCTTCACTTCTGCGGCACCGGCGCGCCGGTGCCGTAGGTAGACCCACGGTTTCGGCCGCGACGCGCGCGGCCTTGGGTCGGCCGGGCGTTGTGATGCGCCTCCTGTCGCGGCCGCGCGTTCGTCTATAACGTGGCATCGATGCAGACCCGAGACGAAAGGATGCCGTGCGACGTGGCATCCCGTAACCCTGCCGACAGGACCGCTTCGGCCTGGCTCTGGCTCGGGGGCATCGTCGCCTTCGCCTTCCTGATCCGGTGCTACCGGATCGCGGCCGACCCGGTCTGGATCGACGAAGCCGCGAGCATTGGTCTGGGCTCATTGCCCTGGTCCGTGGTGTTCGGCGAAATGGCTCGGATCGAGGCCAGTCCGCCAGGCTATTACGCCATCGCCAAGGTGATCGGGATGGTGGCGGGTCCGCAGGGATTGCCGCTGCGGCTGGTCTCGGCCGCCGCGGCGGCGTTCGCCATCGTGCCGCTGTGGATGTTCTGCCGGGAGGCACTGGGCAGCCGGGCGGCCTGGACCGCCGGGCTGATCGTGGCCTTGCACGCGCTGCTGTTCCGCATGTCCCAGGACGGGCGGACCTACGCCATCCTGTTCCTGATGTTCTGCTGCGCGCTGCTGGCGGCCTGGCGCCTGGTGGCGGCGGCGCGGCGGGGCGAGGCCGGGGTGGCGGCGATCCTGGCCCTCGGCCTGTGCCAGGGTGGGATGCTGTGGCTGCACCACACGGCGGGTATCGCCAACCTGGCGCTGAACGCCTTCGTCCTGACCGTGCTGGTCGCATCGCGGCAGGGCGTCTGGCGGGGTGTCGTGCTGCTGGTCGCCGCCGATGCGGTCGGGCTTGCGATCGGGGCCGCGCCGATCTGGTGGGCCTTGCAGCACGCCGTCGAAGGCGCCTTCGTGACACGCTGGATCGAACCGCCCGGGCTCGAAGAAGCCTCCTTGATCTACACGCGCGGCTTGGTCGCGCCCTACCACCAGCCGGTGTCGATCATCACCGGCATGCTGTCGATCGCCGGTGTCCTAATTGGCGTGTTCGCCGCCCGCCAGCCGGGCTGGCCGGCGCGCCTTGGCCTGCTGGCGCTGCTTGGCAGCGCCGCGCTGCTGTTTCCGCTGGTGAGCCAGTCATGGCCGGTCATGTTGGACCGCACGGTGCTGTTCATGGCCGCCCCACTGGCCGCCAGCATCGCCGGCGGCCTCGCCTTGCTGCCGCGGTCCGCCTTCCTTGGGACCGTGGCCGTGCTGCTGGCGCTGCATGCGCACGGCATCGTCGGCTACATCGACTGGCCGACCCACAAGGAACGCTGGGACGATGCGGCCGGCTTGCTGCGGGCACGCGCCAGCCCGGGCGACCGCGTGGTCGTCACGGACAGCGTCTTCGCGGCCATCTCGCTGCGCATGGCGGCCATCGAGCAGGGGGGGCTGGCCGCGCCGATCCTGCTGGTGCCGGCGGCTTCGCCACTCGAAAGCCGATCGGCGGAATTGCTCGACCCTGCATCGAACACGACGATCGGTGACCTGTGCCGACGGCTGCATGGCGCGGAGTTCGTCTGGCTCGTGGCCCGCCCGGTGCCCGAGGCGGTCGAGGCGGATCCCGGCTTCTCCACCTGGCGGCCGGTGCGCGCCGCGCTGCGCAGGGCCGGCGGCGAGGAGGTCGACGACCTCAGCAGCCCGACCGTGCTGGTGCAGCGGTGGCGCGTGCCGGGGTGCTGAACAGGTGGGCGCGGCGAAACGGAGATGGGCTTTGCTCCTCGCCGGACCTCACCCCATCAAAGGCCAAGGCCTTTGGAAACCGTCACTTGGCGCCGGACCTTGCGGTCGGACAGCCGTGCGGGCCTGCTCATCGGCGGCATCTCACCCCGGCCGAACCCCGGCGCCAGGTGCCCGCGGTCCAGGGGCCCGTTGGCCACTGGTGGGGTGGTCTGGAGGGGCAAGGCCCCTCCATCCCGAGCGCCCGACGTCAGGTTTCGGTTGCCGGCTTGCGCAGCAGCCCATCGAAATAGGCGACCGTGCGCCGCAGCCCGTCCTCGAGCGGCACCGTCGGTTCCCAGCCGAGCAACCGGCGCGCCAGCGAGATATCGGGGCAGCGCCGGGTCGGGTCGTCCTGCGGCAGCGGGCGCTTTTCCAGCGGCACGGCGTCGCCGCACAGGGCGATGACGCGCTCGGCCAGTTCGCGCACGGTGATCTCGTGCGGGTTTCCGATATTGACCGGACCGGTCACCTCGTCGGGCGTGTCCATCAGCCGCATCAGCCCCTCGACCAGGTCGTCGACGAAGCAGAAGGACCGCGTCTGCGTGCCCTCGCCATAGATGGTGATCGGCTTGCCCTGCAGCGCCTGGACGATGAAGTTGGACACCACGCGCCCGTCATTGGGGTGCATGCGGGGCCCGTAGGTGTTGAAGATGCGCACAACCTTGATGCGCACATTATGCTGGCGCTTGTAGTCGAAGAACAGCGTCTCGGCGCAGCGCTTGCCTTCGTCGTAGCAGGCGCGGGGGCCGAGCGGGTTCACTGAACCACGGTAATCCTCGGTCTGCGGATGCACCTCCGGGTCGCCATAGACTTCCGAGGTGGACGCCTGCAGCACCTTCGCCTTCACTCGCTTGGCCAGGCCGAGCATGTTGAGTGCGCCGGAGATCGAGGTCTTGGTCGTCTGCACCGGGTCGAACTGGTAGTGCACGGGGGATGCCGGGCAGGCGAGGTTGTAGATCTCGTCCACTTCCACATACAGCGGGAAGGTCACGTCGTGGCGCATCGCCTCGAAGCGCGGATGCGGCAGCAGGTGGGAGATGTTGTCCCGCGTGCCGGTGAAGTAGTTGTCGACGCAGAGCACCGAATGCCCTTGCGCGAGCAGGCGCTCGCATAGATGGGACCCGATGAAGCCCGCACCCCCTGTCACCAATACGCGCTTGCGCGAAATCATACGGCCACCAGCTCCCTGCGTTCCTCGACCATCGTCTCGATAGCGTCGTCCAGCCCGCTCACGAAGGCGTCCCAGGTGAACAGCCGGGCGCGTTCCAGCCCTGCCTCACCCAGGCGCTTCGCCAGGGCGGGATCCTGCGCCAGCTGCACCATCCGCGCGGCGAAGGCGGCGGGGTCGTCGGGGGCGAGGAACCCGGTGACGCCATCCGCCACGCTTTCGCGCGGGCCGCCGCGATCCACGGCGATCACCGGCTTGGCGGCCGCCATGGCCTCGAGCGGCGTCAGCCCCCAATCCTCGTTGAACGGGGTGAACAGCAGCGCGGAGCAGCGGTCGTACAGGGCGCGCATTTCAGCGTCCGTATTGCCGATGCGGAATTCCACGTCGCCGATCTCCCGTCCCCGCGCCATTAAGTCGTCGGCGTATGCGCGGCTCTTTTCGTCCACCATGCCGGCGACGACAAGCCGCCATCCGGGCAGGTTCTTCTTCGCCAGGGCGAAGGCCTCGAGCCCCAGCCCGATATTCTTGGTCCACATGACACGGCCGCTGATCAGGAAATACGGATCCGAGCCGCTGCCCGCGGCGATCCGGCCGGCATCGATGCCCGGATAGAACACCTGGACACGGTCGGCCGGCCACAGCCCACCGGCATCGATCCGCTGGCGGATCGTATCGCTGATCGCGACGGCCGCCGAGTAATGCCGCCAGCAGGCGCGGTCGATCGCCCGGAAGCCGGCCTCGAGCCCCAGGGCCAGCGGCCGACCGACCGGCCCGACCCGGTCGAGCAGGCGGGTCCGGTAGGCATCGTCGAACACCGCGCGCAGCGGGGTGAAGCACAGCGACAGCACCGGCTTGTCGTGGTTGCGCAGCGTCAGCAGGTCGCCCAGCCCCTCGCAGGAGATCACAAGGGCGTCGAAACTGGCCGGGTCGATGCGCGTCCGGGCGATCTGCGCAGCGGCGGCCAGAACCTGCCCATATGACCGGCGCACCGATACGCGCGGCAATTCGACCACGCCGGTCTCGGCGAGTTCGGGATAGGTCCCATCCCGGTCGTAATGGCTCGTGTAGATCGTCACCTGGTGGCGGCTGCGCCGGTGGATCTCGAGCAGCGTCCGCTCGAGCCCCGACTTCAGGTAGACCCAGGGGTGATACAGGGCGACGCGCATGGGTCCTTCCATCACGGCGGGCCTTTGCCCGCAATGACCTCGGCATAGGTCCGCATGATCTTCGTTACAATGATGTCCTGGCCATAAGCTTCTGCGCGGCGGTGATTCTCCATCCCGGCGGCCTCGGCCCCGGTTGGATCGGCCGCCAGCCGCGCCAGGGCCTCGATCATGCCCGCCTCATCCCCCGGCGCGACTTTCGCGCCGGCGAAATCGAGCGTGTCGAGCGTCGAGACCACGGCGCAGCCCGATGCCATGGCCTCCGCCACCACGATGCCGAAGGTCTCGGCATAGGAGGGGAAGAAGAAGATCCGCGCCCGCGACAGCCCCTCGGTATAGGCAGGAGAGCCGCGATCCTCGACGATGTCGAGATTGGCCGGCGCGGCGGCGCGCAGCGCGGCGACATCGGGCGCCCAGCCCAGCGCGCGGAAGCGCAGATGCGGCAGCGCGCGGGCCGCGGCCATGACGTGGTGGAAGCCCTTCCGGCGGTCGAGCTGGCCGGCGAAGACGATCGCATCGTCGCGCGCGCTGGCCGGGCGGAAGCGGGCCAGGTCGATGCTCGGCGCGATGACCGTGCTGGCCGTGGCGCGCGCCCCCATGGCGATGCCGGCGCGGCGGGAGGCTTCGCTGAGGAAGATGGTGCGGGCATAAGGCCAGGAGACGATGCGCCGTTCCAGCGCCTCGAAGGCGCGACCGAGGATGGGGCCGCGCATCTCCCGCCAGGTCGGGCCGAACAGCCCGAGGATCGAGCACACCACCGGGATGCCGAGCCGGCGGCCGGCGGCGAGCGCGGGCAGGGCTGCATGGTAATTGAAGGCGTGGATCAGCGCGGCACCCTGTGCTTCCTGCGCGATGCGCCCCGCCTGCAGGTTCAGCGCGTAGCGCGAGATGGGCAGCCGGGTGGTCGGCACACCCTGGTATTCGCGCAGCGCCGGGTTGCCGGTGGTCAGCACGCGCAGGTCAACGCCGCGTTCGATCAGCCCGCGCGCCGTCTCGAACACCACGTATTCGCCGCCGCCGCGCACCTCGGGCGGGAAATGCTCATGTGCCAGCAGGACCTTCAGGGCCATGGCGCTACAGCACGATGCTGCGCGCGGCGACGGACGCGCGCAGCAGCACCGCGGCCAGGATGATCGCGCGCGGCAGCCCGAAGATCAGGCGTGCGACCAGGTGGATCGGGTTCGACAGCCGCCCGCGGTCGAACATGCGCAGCCCGAGATAGGGCAATGCCAGCAGCAGGAAGGCCGGGTGCAGCAGCGCGCCCAGCACCAGCCCCAGCGCGAACAGGTCGAAGGCCGCGGTCAGCCGCGACAGGAAATAGCCGAGGAACAATTCCCGCCGCATCGCCGGATAGGCGCGCACCAGCGCCGGCCAGTGGCGCATCGTGCGCGGCTCCATCAGCCAGCGCATGAAGGATACGGGGAAGACCTCGTGATGCACCAGGGCATCCGGGTCGTAGCCGGTCGGGTATCCCGCCAGGCGGACCGCCCAGCCCAGGGCGGTGTCCTCGCCATAGAAGCGTTCGCGGAAATCCGCCGGGAAGCCGCCGACGGCGTGAAAGGCGGCGGCATCGTAAAAGATGTTGCAGGTCTCGAAATACGACGTCGGGCCGGTGACGCTGACGGTCTTTTCCAACAACCGGCGCGACTGGTCGGGCCGGGGCAGGGTGCGGCCCTGCACCACGGCGAGGCCACCGGAGATAGCGCGCGCCCCGGCGGCGATCCAGCCAGGCGTCGCCGCGCAATCGTCGTCGATGAAGGCAATGATCGACCCGCGGGCTCGTTCCGCTCCGAACTGCCGCGACGGGCCGGGGCCGGAGAAGGCGGTGGGGTGATACGCGATCGGCACCGGGCTTTGCGCGGCGAGGCCGGCAACCATATCCGCCGTGCCGTCCTCGGTGACGTTGTGGACGACAATGATTTCGAAGCGGTCGCGCGGCCAGTCCTGCGCCATCAGCGACTCCAGCAGCCGGCGCAGCAGGTCGCGCCGGCGATGGGTCGGCACGATGATGCTGACGAAGGGGTGCGCCTCTGTCACCGCGCGGCCCGGTCATCGGCGATGTTGCCGACCGCGATGCCATCGACGGGGCGGCGGCGCAGTCCGGCGAGGCGCGTCGGCGGAAACCAACGGGATTCCATCAAGCGGAAGGCGACGGCATGGGGGACGCGCCGGCGCGCCTGCACCGCGGCGCGTGCGCGCAGCGCATCGGGCAGATTGCGCAGGTTCCACACCAGGCCGCGCAGCCTGGTGCGTCGTGGCTTGTGCAAGGTGGCATCGAGCAATGCATGGGCGAAGGCCACCGGTACCCACCAGGCCAGCTTGCCGGCACTGAAGCATTTCAGACCCATGCGCAGCCGGTTCTTGATGTGGTGGAAGACGAAGTCCGGATGGCTGCGCCCGATATCGCTGCCGACATGGTGGATGGCGATGGCGCCCGGCACCACGCGGCAGCCCCAGCCTTCGAGTGCCAGGCGCAGCCCGAGGTCCGGTTCCTCATAGGCGTAGAAGAAGCGTTCATCGAAGCCGCCCGTCGCGCGCACCGGCGCGGTGCGCGCCAAGAAGGCGGAGGCGTTCAGCCACAGCACGTCGCGCGGTGCATCGGCGACCGAGACGGGCGAGCCTTCCTCCAGATCCCAGCCGAGGCCGAGCGGGGACAGCGTCCCGCCATAGCAGTTCAGGATGGCGCGGTTGTGCCCGAACACCACTTGGCCACCGACCAGGGCGAGCGTCGGGTCGGCCTGCATCGCCGCCATCGTCGCCCGGGTCCAGGCCGGGTCCAGTTCGACGTCGCTGTCGACAAAGGCGCAGAAGCCGTCGGCCGCGGCCTTGGACAGGCCGACATTGCGCGCGATGGACGGGCCTTCGGGCGCCTTGCGGATATAGGTGATGCGGATCGGCAGGCGGGTGGCAAGGTCGGCGATCACCGCCTCGGTGTTGTCGGTGGAGGAATTGTCCACCACCAGCACGCCGAGTTCGTCCTTCGGCCAGTCCTGCGCGGCGATCGCACCAATGGTGCGCGGCAGGTCCTGCGCACGATTGAAGGTCGGGATGACGAAAAGGATCGGCTCTGTCATGGCAATCCTGGCCTTATCCGCGGCGCCGTCCCGAGCACCGCCGCGATCAGCGCCAGCGTGTACCAGGACGGGTCCCACCACAGGGAGAAATCGAGCGTCTGCTGCACGATCTGCACCAGCATCCCGGCGGTCAGGCCGACGCAGACGCCGCGCGATCCAGCCGTGGTCAGCCATACGCCGCGGATGCCCCGCAATACCACGGTGACGAGCAGGATGCAGAAGCCGAGGAAGCCGAGCGTGCCGGCCTCGGCCAGCATGACGACATAGACATTGTGGATCGGCGCACCGGCCCTGACGTCGGCGAGATGGGCGAAGCGCGCCACCTGGATCAGCTCGTCCGCGATCACCCACCACAGCTGCGCCATGCGCTCGGCTGACGAGCCGAATCCGATGCCCAGCAACGGGTTCTCGCTGAACACCAGCATGCCGACGCGGTTGTAGTCGGCGCGGAAGGTGATCGAGACGCCGAAATCGCCGCGGAATCGCTCGATGATGTCGTTGAGGAAAGGCAGAAGTGCGAGGGCGATGATCAGCAGGGCCCAGATGCCGGCGCCGAGCAGCGCCTTCGGCGTCAGCGCCCGCAGCCAGGCCCCGGCCATCGCGGTTCCGACCAGCGCGCCCAGCAGCAGCACCCCGGGCGCACGCGACTTGGTCGCCACCATGCCCGCGATGGCGATGGCGGTGATCGCCAGCGCGACCAGCTTCAACGGCGCGCTGCGGGAGAAGATCGCCACGCCGAATGCGCCCGGTGCGAGCATCAGGAGGTAGGGGGCGATCATGTTCGGATGGCCGAGCGTGCCGCGCGCGCGGTTGTCGATCTCCTCCGGCAGCGCATCGGCGCTGCCGGCACCGATGATGGACAGCAGCGACTGCCCTGCCTTGAACACCACCTGCAGCGTGCCGAAGGTCGCCTGCAGCGTGACCGAGGCAGCCAGGGCGCCGACCAGCGTCAGCCACAGGGAACGGTCCATGTTCCGGTGCAGCCACGCCAGCAGCAGCGCGAACTTCACGATGCGGAAGGTGTCGCCGGCGGCCAGGTCGATGCGCTCGGCGGCGAGCGTCGACAGCAGCGCGGCGAACAGGAAGGGCAGGACCGGGGCGCTGGCCACCTCGGCCACCGGCGGGGGCATGCGCGCGCGCCCGAGGCAGCCTTCGACGACATTGGTGGCGAACAGGCACAGCAGCATCAGGTCGGCCGGCACCCAGTAGAAGCCCGGGCCGAGCAGGGATGAAAAACCGCCGTAGTATTGCCGGTTGTAGGTCAGCGCGAAGACGAAGAAGGTCAGGAAGACTTCCTTCGGCCGCCCGGTCAGCAGGATGACCGCGCCGATCACGCCAAGCCCGCCGAGTGCCGCGATTCCCTTGGTGCCGAATTGCGGCAGCATGACCGCCAGCGTGACCGCCAGCAGACCGCCGCCGAGCAGCCCGGCGGCCGGCAGCAGCACCCGTGGGGGAGGCAGGATGGTCACGGCCGGCGCAGGCCCTCGTAGCGCAGCAGGGTGATGGAATGAGGCGGCACGCGCACCAGGGTCTCGGCCTTCGCCTCGCCCAGCGACTGGCGGTCCAGCCTGATCTCGCTTTCCGCCCCTTGCTGGAAACGCCCGCGCGGCCCCGCCCGCGCCTGGTCGCCCCAGCGCAGCCCGGGGATGCGCAGCACGTCGGTGCCGGTATTCGCATCCGCCGCGTCGCCCGTCAGCGTCTCGGTGGTCAGCGCCGCCGCGCCGGATGCACCGCTCAGGGCGACGCGCGTGGCGATCGCCGCCGAGGGATGGCGGTTGATCAGCAGCACCGTCGCCGTCCCGCGATCGGGCGTGGCCGTCGCCAGCACATCAAGGTAGGGCGCGTTGGATACGCGGTCGACGAAGCCGACGGCCCGGCTGCCATAGGTCGCCACCTCGACGCTGGAGGACAGCAGGCCGCTTTCCAGGCCGCGCGCTATCATGCGGAAGGCCATGGCCGGGGCGGTCATCGCCCACTGCCCATTGCGCCGCCCTATCCAGCCCATGAACAGCGATTCGTTGAGCTTGAAGAAATTGGCCAGTTCGACCGACGGGTCCTCGGCGAAGGCGCGCAGCGCGGAGGCGACGAAGATCGCCGAGCCGATCGTCTTGACATGGTCGATCATGGGCGAGGCCGGATCGACCGCGAACAACGGTCCCCATTCGGTGACGCCGAGGCCGATGCGCCGGCCGGGGGCGAAGCGGGCGACCTCCCCGCGCGTATCGGCAAGGTTGCGCGCGATGAGCTGCGGGAAGGCCCACATCGCCGCATAGACATCGAGCGGTTCCACCCCGCGCGCATCCGGCACGACCGGTGCATAGGCGTTGTGGACGGCGAGCAGGTCGATCTCGCCCCCTGCGCGGCGCAGCACCACCTCGTTCCAGTTGTCGTGGCTGTTGAAGCGGTAGCGGCCGAAATTGCGCAGGCCTATGGCGGCGACGCGGATGTTGGGATCGACCGCCCGCATCGCGCGGGAGAAGGCGATGACGCGGTCCGCATAGCGCTGCGGCGTGGTCGCCCCGCCGGAGGCATCGCCCTCCATGTACAGCTCGTTGCCGATTTCCCACCAGGTCACGCGACCATTGCGCGGGGACCGACCGCCATCGCCGTTGACGTAGCGTACCCAATCGGCGGCCATCTCCGGCGTGCCGGTGCCGGCATTGACGGTGATCAGCAGGCTGCCGCCGATCTCGCGGGCGAAGGCCAGCGCTTCGTCGGTGCCGAAGACGTGGCGGAAGCGTTCATCGGCGCCGGGATGGGTGGGCGTCGTCGCCCGCGCCGACATCGGGCCGATGCCGTGGCGCCAGTCATAGGCATCGGACCAGACGCCGCCGGGGAAGCGCACCAGGGAGATGCCCATGTCGCGCGCCATGCGCACCACATCGGGGTCGAGCCTGTTGCGCCGGGCATCCCACAGGCCGTTGGCGTCGCGGATGATCTCGACATTGGTGCCGAAGATCTCGCGCGGGATGACGCGGCGCACCGCCGTGGTGTCGACGCGCACGCGAGCGGGGATCTCGGTCGCCGGGGCGCTGGGCGCGGGGGCGGCGGCGCGCGGGGCAGGGGCCGCCGCCCCCGTGCCGATCACGACATTGGCGAACAGCGCGGTGCCCGACACCCCTTCGGCGACGAGGAACAGCACCACCCCCTCGACCGACCGGTCATCGGGCACCTCGAGCGTATCGGTCTGCACCTGCAGCGTGCCGTCGGCCGCGGCGCTGCGCAGTTGGATCGAGCCGCCATCCCCGCCGCGCCGCAGGATGGCGAGGCCGAGCACCGCCCGCGCCGCGCCGGTGGCGCCCAGCGACGCCGAGACCTGCAGCGTCCGCCCACGCACCGCCGCGGCCGGCAGCAGCTGGCCGAGCCCGAGCGGCTTCGCGCTGGGCGTGTTGCGCCCATTGGGCGCGAGTTCGAGAACCTGCCCCGGCAGGCCCGCCGGCGGCGGCAGCAGGCGGATGCGCCCCTTGGGCGTCGTCTCGTCATCCTGGAACCAGTCTGCGGGTGGGCTGCCGCCCGTGGCGAAGGTGCCGTTCTGCGGCAGGGACTGCCCCTGCGCGCCAGCGGACGCACCGGCAAGGGCAAACGCCAGGACCAGCAGCAGCCGTCGGATCATGGCGTTCCCTCATGTCCTGCGTCCGGCCGAAGCGACCGCCACGCCAGTCGCACCGCGCCCAGCAGCGTCGGGTCCACCCCGAGCGACCGCCACGCCACCGCCGACAATGCCACGGCCTGCGCCAGCAGCGTCGCCACCGTCGCGCAGGCCGCCCCCACCGGTCCGAACACTGGCACGAGCAGCAGGCACAGGGCCATGTCCAGGATCACAGCGGCAAGCGCAGCCGCGATCAGCGGGCGGTTGAGCCCGGCCAGGGCGAGCAGCCCACCGGCACTGCCGCAGGCGGCGACCGCGACCTGGCCGACCAGCAGGATCGCAAGCGGCATGGCGGCAGCCTCGAAGTCGCGCCCGAAGGCCGGGAGCAGCCAGGGCGAGGCGCCGCCCAGCACGGCCGCGACGCCGAGCGAGAGCAGCAACGCCAGCGCAACGGCGATCGACGCGCTGCGCTGCAGTCCCGCGCGGTCGCGCGCGGCGGCCTGGCGCGCCAGGGCCGGCGCCATCAGGGCCAGCACCGAAGTCGTCGCCAGCGCCACCGTCAGCGCCAGGCGCGAGGCAACGCTGTAGATCCCGGCCGCCTCGGCGCCGACCAGCGCGCCCAGCATGATGGTGTCGAGCCGCTCGATCAGCGAGACCGAGGCCATGGCGAGCACGAAGGTCATGCCTGCCGAGATCCAGATCGGGCGCTCATCCTGTGTGCGCGGGCCGGCTGCGCCCGCGGGCATGCTGCGGCGGGCGGCGGTGTTCGCCGCTGCCCAGGCAACCAGCCCCGCCAGGCCAGTGAGCCACAACGCGGTGACCGGCCCAGCCTGGTCGAACCACCATGACAGGAGCACGAACATTCCGATCAGCAGGGTGCGCGCGAGATTGACCAGAACATCTGCACGCAATGGCTGTCCCAGCGCCTGCAGCATCCCCGCCGCAAGAGTGGCGAGCCCGAAAACCGGAATGAGTGCCGCTGCAGCGAGTGCCGCGCCGAATTGCTCGCGCAGGGCGGGCAATGACAGGAAGACCAGGCTGAAGGCGAGCGCCACCGGGATCGCGGTCGCCAGCGTCAGTCGCTGCGCGGCGTGGACGAAGCCGCGCAGCCGCGTCTCCTGCCCGTTGGCGATGTACACGGGCATGAAGCGGACCGCGGCCATGGGCATGCCAAAGCCACCTGTGATTGAGAGCACCGTCGCCAGGGACAGAAACGTTGCATAGACGCCAAGACCCTCGGGACCGAGGGTCCGCGCCAGGATGATCTGCATGCCGAAGCCTGCTGCCACGATCCCGCCCTTGAGGCCGAGGGCCAGAACGGTCCGCGTGAGGACGTGCCGGGGCCCGGGCGTCGATCCGTCCACCAAGATCTTCCCTGTTTCAGGATTCGAGATTGAAGCAGAATGTTACGCTGGCATAGTGTGCCGCGGCATGATCGCCGTCTGCCACCGCGTCACCGTGACGGCGCAATGGCATGTCGGGCGTTCGTTCAGGCCGCGCGGACGGCAGAAGTCGCAGGCGCAGAGGGAGGCAGGGTCGAGGGTACTCCGGGGCGGCCATGGCGGCGCTTCGGAGGTTTCGCGCGTGACTGGGAGTGGCGATGGAGCCGTTGCCTTGACATCGACTGAACCCCGCCTGGACGGGCTGCGCCCCGCCGCGTGCCAGGGGCGCGCGTGGACATGAACCGCCTGACCCTGGTCGAGGCCGATGGCGGCAGCCATGGCGCCGCACTGATGGCCGGCGCAAGGCCTTCGCCGCTGATGCGCCGTTCGGTCGCCCTGATGGCCGGCATGTTGCCGGTGGTGGACGCGACGGTCGCTCTGGCCGCCAACATGGTCGTGGGCGTCGCCCTTGATGATGAGACCGGCATCGGCGTGGCGCGGCAGTCCGCAGCAGCGCTGGTCGGCACGGGCCTGTTTGTCGGCATGGCGGCGCTGGGCGGGCAATACCGCGTCGACAATCTCGACCGCCGGATCGGCGCGCTCGGTCCGCTGACCGCTTTGTGGGCGCTCGCGATCGTGCTGACCATCACCGTCGCCTATCTGTGGGATGGCGGTGTCGCGGTGCCGCGCGGTTGGACCGTGGGCTGGTTCCTCGGCGGCGGTGGGGCGCTCGCCGGCTGGCGCATGATTGCCGCGGCGCGCATGCGCCGGTGGCGCGAGGATGGGCGACTGGCCGAGCGTGTTGCGATCGTCGGCATGGCCGAACAGGCGCAAAGGCTTGTCGAACACCTGGCGCAGCCGGGCCTCGAAGGGCAGGTGAGCGTGCTGGGCGTCTATGATGTCGGCGGCATGCCGCGGGCATCGGGCGGTCACGGCATGCCGGTGCAGGGTTGTCTCGACGATCTGCTGCGCGATGCGCCGTCGCTCGGGCTGGACGCGGTGATGGTGGCGCTGCCCTGGTCCGACCCCGACCGGATCGGCGAGGTCTGCATGCGGTTGCGCGACCTGCCGGTCGATGTGCGCCTGGCGCCCGACCTGGCGGCCTATGAACTTCCAGCTGGGGCGCCGCGCAACTTCGCCGGGCGGCTCGCGCTCGAGGTCTGGGGACGGCCGTTGCGGGATTGGCGCGGCTTCGTCAAGCGTGGCGAGGACCTGTTGGTTGGTTGCGGCCTCGTGCTGCTGTTCGCGCCGGTGATGGCGCTCGCGGCCCTGGCGATCCGGCTCGACAGCGCGGGGCCGGTGATCCTGCGCCAGCGGCGCTACGGCCTGGGCAATCAGCCGATCATGATCTTCAAGTTCCGCACCATGTATCAGGACAAGGGCGACGCCAGTGGCCGGCTCGCCACCCTGCGCGGCGATCCGCGGGTGACGCGCGTCGGGCGCTTCCTGCGGCGCACGAGCCTCGATGAATTGCCACAGCTGTTCAACGTGCTGCTCGGCACGATGTCGCTGGTCGGCCCGCGCGCCCATCCGGTCGAAATGCAGGTCGGCGGCCGCTATTACCACGAGATCGTCAGCCACTATGCGGCGCGGCACCGCATGAAGCCCGGCATCACCGGCCTCGCGCAGATCAACGGGTATCGCGGCCTGGTGGACACGGTCGAGAAGGCGCAGCGACGGCTCGACTACGACCTGCACTATGTCGAGCATTGGTCGATCGGAATGGATCTGCGGATCCTGTTCGTCACCGTCTTCCGCGGCTTCACCAGCGACAGCGCATTCTGAACGCGATGGCCCGGCGGGCGCGCCCGCCACACGAAGGAGCACATGACATGAAGGTCGTCATCCTCGCCGGCGGCTCCGGCACGCGGGCCTACCCGTATACCGAATACCTGCCGAAGCCGATGATGCCGGTCGGCGGCAAGCCGATCCTGCTGCGCGTGATGGATATCTATGCGCGCCAGGGCATCACCGAATTCGTCATCTCGGTCGGCCATCGCAAGGAGATCATCCTCGACTATTTCGATGGCCGCGACTTCGGCTGGAAGGTGGACCTGGTGGATACCGGCGCGCAGACCGACACCGGCGGGCGCATCCATGGCTGCCGGCATCTGCTCGGCGACACCTTCATGGCGACCTATGCGGACGGGCTGTGCGACGTCGACTTGGGCAACCTGCTCGGCTTTCATCGCAAGATGGGCAAGCTCGCCACCATCACCTCGGTGCCGCTGCGGTCCCAGTACGGCACCATCGAGGCCGATGCCCACGGCGTCATCAACGACTTCCGCGAGAAGCCGGTGATGAAGGACCACTGGATCAACGCCGGGTATTTCGTCATGGACAAGCGCATCTTCGACCATTGGCACGGCGAGAACCTGGAGCGCGACGTGTTCCCCGGGCTGCTGCCGGGGCGCAACCTCGCCACCTTCCGGCATGACGGATTCTTCAAGTCGATGGACACCTACAAGGACCAACAGGAAATCGAGGCGATGTACAGCGAGGGGCGCACGCCCTGGGTCCGCACCGCGCAGGCTGCCTGAAGGGGATACGGATTCACATGACCGGAACTGCCGGCTTCTGGGCCGACAAGCGCGTATTCGTCACGGGATCCTCGGGCTTCCTCGGGTCCTGGACGGTGAAGGAACTCAATCGCCGCGGGGCGACCACCATCGGTTATGTGCGTGACCTCGGCCGGCACCTGTCGCGCCGCGACGACCCGGAGACCGAGCCGCATTTCACCGTGCATGGCGCGCTCGAGGACTACGAGACCATCCTGCGCGCCATCAACGAGCACGAGGCCGACACCGTCCTGCATCTTGGTGCCCAGCCCATCGTCGGCATCGCCAACCGCAACCCGCGCTCGACCTTCGAGGCGAATGTGCGCGGCACCTGGAACGTGCTCGATGCCTGCCGCGAACTTGGCGGGCGGGTGAAGCGCATCGTCGTCGCGTCGTCGGACAAGGCCTATGGCACCGCGCCGTCGCTGCCCTATGACGAAACGATGCCGCTGAACGGCCGGCATCCCTATGACGCGTCGAAATCCTGCACCGACATCATCGCGCAGACCTATGCCCATACCTACGGCCTGCCGGTCTGCGTGACGCGGGCGGGCAATTTCTATGGCGGGCGGGATCTCAACTTCAACCGCATCGTCCCCGGCGTGGTGCGCTGGGCGATCAACGGCGAACGTCCGATCCTGCGGTCCGACGGGTCGATGATCCGCGACTACATCTATGTGCGCGACGTGGTCTTCGCCTATCTCGCCTTGGCCGAGAAGATGGAAGACAAGGCGATCCACGGTCACGCCTTCAACTTCTCGACCGAACAGCCGATGTCGGTGGTGGCGCTGGTCAAGCACATCCTGGCCGCCGCCGGGCGCCCGGACCTTAATCCCATCATCCTGGGCGAGGCGACCAACGAGATCCCGGAGCAGCATCTATCCGCCACCAAGGCGCGTTCGATGCTGGGTTGGACACCGGCCTTCACGCTCGATGCCGCGCTGGACGAGACGGTCGCCTGGTACCGCGCCTGGCTCGCTGCCGCCGCCGAGGGCCAGCGCGCATGACCGACCCGGCCGGCACATCGCCGGCGCCTTCCGGCGGTCTGCTGCCGCCCGTCTCCCTGCACGAGATCGCCGAGATCCTGTTCCGGCGGATCTGGAGCGTGGTGGCGATCGTGGTGCTGTCGGTCACCTTCGCCTCGGTCTATGCGTTCGTGATCCGCGGCGATTTGTGGGTGGCCGAGGCCAAGCTTCTGGTCCGTCTCGGCCAGGAACAGGCCCCTCTGCCGACCATGCTGGCCGGCGGCCAGACGGTCGTTGCCACCACGCCGAGCCATGTGAACAGCGAGATGGAACTAATCCGGTCGCGCGACCTGATCGCCCGGCTGGTTGACCGCGTGGACATGACGCCACAGCCGCGCCCGGTGCCGACGTCCCTGTTCGGTCGGATCAAGGAAGCTGCTCGCAACGCGTATCATTATGTCCAGGACCAGTTCAGCGAATTGCTGATCGCCATTGGTGCGCGCACCCGCCTGACCCCGCGGGAGGCGGCGATCGAGGCGATCGCAGGGGCATTGCTGCTTGAGACGCAGGCCAACAGCAACGTGGTCGGCGCCCGCTTCTTCTGGCCGCAGCGTGGCGTTCCCGAAGCCATCCTGCGGGAATTGCTGAACCTGTATTTCGAGATGCGCGGCACGATGTTCCAGGGCACCCAGGCGGTCGCCTTCTTCACCGAGCGCCGTCGCGAAACCGCGCTGCGCCTTCAGGAACGCGAAGCCGCCCTGGCGAATTTCGAACGCGACAGGGGCCTGTTCAATCCGGACGAACAGCGCTCCACCCTGCACCGGCGTCTCGCCGAGGCGGATACCGCGGTGCAGGCCGCGACGCTGGAACTCGGCATGGCGCGCACCTCGCTCGAACAGCTTGAAGCCGCGCAGGCCGCCGGGGACGAGACGCTGGCGAGCGTCGCGCTGGCCGGCAACCCGCTGCAGCAGTCGCTGGCGACGGAACTGGCGACGCTCGGCGCGCGCAGCGCCGGGGCGCAGACCACGCTGAACCCGCAAGACGTCAATGTTCGCCGCCAGCGCGCCGAGATGGCATCGCTGTCGCGGCAATTCGCCGAGCAGGTGCGCGCCACCTTCACTCAGCGCCGGCAGTTGCTCGAGGCGCGCGAGCAGCAGCGCGCGGCGATCCTCGCGGAGCTCGAGCAGCTGCAGGCCGACCTGCCGCGCTGGTACGAGCTGCGCCGCGACGTCGATTCCACCCGCCGCGCCTATGAGTTCAACGACAACAAGCTGAACGACGCATTGTCCGTGGCAGCGCTGGAGGAAGCCCGCATCGGCAATGTCCAGATGGTGCAGCACCCAACCGAGAATGCGACGCCGGTGGGCGTGCGCAAGACGTCGCTGATCATGCTGTCGACGGCGGCGGGGCTGGTGCTCGCACTCGCCTGGGTGGCGTTGCGAACCTTCTTCGACCATCGCCTCTATGGCCGGAGCGATGTGGAGAAGCACCTCGGGCTGCGCGTCCTGGCCGTCGCGCCGCGCGTGCGGCGCCCGCAACCGGTCGCTTGAGCGATGCGCCACAGCCTGCGCCCCGAACTGGCTCGCGCGGCCGCAGCGCTCGCGCGCGCGGCCGAGGAAGGCGGCCTGCGCGCCTTGGCCGTCACCGCCGCCGCGCGGGGGGAGGGTGTGACGACCATCACCGCGCATCTCGCGCGCGAACTGGTCGAGGATCTCGGTCAACGCGTGCTGCTCGTCGATCTCTCGGCCGATGGCCAGGGATTGGAAGGGGTCCTCGCCGGCCTTGCGGAGCCGCCGCAGCGGCTGGCCGAGGCCGACGTCGCGACGGCTTCGGCGCGCTGGGTGCTGACCGGCCTGGCCATCGCTGCAGCGCGCGAATTGCGCCAGCGGCTCGATGCCCTGCTCGCGGCCGCTTCGGGCCGCTTCGACATCGTGCTGATCGACGCGCCGCCCGTGCCGGACGGGCTCGACGCCATGGTCGCCGCGCGTGCCTGTGGCCAGGCGCTGCTGGTGATCCGGGCGGGCAACCTGCCCTATGAGACCCTCGAACGGATGCGTGACGACCTGGTCGAGGCCAAGGTCGGCATTTTTGGCGCCATCCTGAACCAGCGGCGGGACGTCGTGCCCGGCTGGATCGACAGGTTGCTGCGATGACCGCGACACCGGATGTCAGCGTCGTCATCTCCTGCAGGAACCGCCAGGCGATGCTGTGGGACTGCTTCCTTGGCCT
The DNA here is from genome assembly GCF_039839775.1 of Roseomonas sp. CAU 1739. NCBI lineage: Bacteria > Pseudomonadati > Pseudomonadota > Alphaproteobacteria > Acetobacterales > Roseomonadaceae > Roseomonas > Roseomonas sp. CAU 1739. Next base: position 79,428 of record NZ_JBDOQQ010000011.1, on the reverse strand, counting down.
TGGCGAGCAGACCATGCCGCGCGACCGCTTCGAGGTCGTGCTGATGGACAATGTCTCCTCCGACAACCTTTCGGCCGTGGCCGAACGCGCGCGGCGGGACCTCGGCCTGACCGTGATCTTTACCCGGATGGACAGCGACCACGGTCCGGCCCCCGCGCGCAACCGCGGTGTCGAGATGGCACGCGCACCCGTCATTGCCTTCACCGACAGCGATTGTCGGCCGGAACCGGGTTGGCTCGAAGCCGGTCTGGCCCCCTTCGCTGATCCGTCGGTCGCGCTGGTAACCGGCCCCGTACTGCCGAAGGACGGCCAGCGCATCACCGTCACGTCCAAGCTGACCTTCATGGTCGAGACGGAACACCCGTCCTTCCCGAACGCCAACGCCTTCTATCGGCGCGACGTCTTTCTGGCCTTCGGTGGCTTCGACACGGCGCTGAGCTTTGACGACCCGTTCGGCCGGTCCACCGAATGCGCGGATACCGATCTCGCCTGGCGCATCATCAAGTCCGGCCATGCGCGCCGCTTCGTCCCCGAGGCGCGGATGCGCCATGAGATCGAGCAGCTTTCCGTCTTCAACTGGCTGATCGAGCCGACACGCGTCTTTCCGCTGCCGGAGCTGGTGCGTCGGCACCCCGAATTGCGCGCGGAATTGCTGACCTGGGGCGTGTTCTTCTACCCCTGGGGCACGGCGCGGGTGGCCGCCATCTTGGTGTGGCTGATGGCCTGCCTGTTCCAGCCCTGGCTGCTCCTGCTGGCACCCATTGGCCTGCTTGCCATCGCGCTGAAGCCCGGCCGCGCGCCGGCGGTGGGTGATCCCGGTCAGCGCCTTGGCAAGGCGGTCGGTGAGATACTGCGGCTCTTCGCCCTTTCCCTGTCGCTGGCCTATGGGAGCGTGCGGTTTCGCTCCCTGGTCCTCTGATCTTCTCCGGAGACGTTTCCCATGCCCCGCAAGACGCTTTCGGTCCTTGGCCTGCGCGCCAGCATCTTCGCCGATCGCGGTGAGCTTGGCCTTGAGGTCGCCGCCCGCCGCCCGCGCCGCGACGCGCCTGTGGCGCTCGAGGACATCCAGCCGCCGCCCGCACCACCCGTGCCGACCGGCGGCGGGGAGGAAGCCAAGGCGCTTGCTGCGCAGGTCGCCGAGCTGACCTGGTACCACACGCTCGAACTGCCGAATGGCATCGTGACGCCCGGCTATTTCGACCATCGTGACCTGCTGCCGCGCTACGGGCTGCCCGAACGCCTTGACGGGCTGCGCGTGCTGGATGTCGCGACCTTCGACGGCTACTGGGCCTTCGAGTTCGAACGCCGCGGGGCGGACGAAGTGGTTGCGCTCGACGTGCGCGAGAAGCGCGAGATCGACCTGCCACCGCGCACCCGCGCGGGGATGACCGAGGAGGAACTGTCCTTCGCCTTCGGCAAGGGTTTCGCGCTGGCGCACGCGGCGCTGGGCAGCAAGGTCCAGCCGCTGCACTGCAATGTCTATGACCTTTCGCCCGAACGGGCGGGCATGTTCGACCTGGTGCATGTCGGCGACCTGCTGCTGCATCTGCGCGACCCAGTCGGCGCGCTGACCGCCATCCGCAGCGTGTGCCGCGGCCAGGCGATCATCTCGGATGTCATCTTTCCCGATCTCGATCGCGGCAATCGCGGCGTGCCGCTGGTGCAGTACCAGGGTGGTCGCGGCCAGAACATCTGGTGGCGCCTGGGATCCGAGGCGCTGCGCGCGATGATCGAGGATGCCGGCTTCGAACGCGTGGAGGAGACCGCCCGGTTCAAATACGGCCAGCGCGGCATGCCGCCGTCGATCTGGCATGCGGTGTATCGCGCCGGCGTGTGACGGCACGCTACCCTGCTTGACGCCGCGCGGACCGGACCATGCGCCTCGCCATCACCCATGCCACCTGCTGGCCCGAGATCCGGCGCGGTTCCGAACGCATGCTCGCCGACATGGGCCGCGTGATGGCCGCGCGCGGGCACGACGTCACCATCATCTCGACCACGCCGGGCCTGCCGGGCGGCGGCGAGGAGCAGCGCGGCGCGGTGCGCCACCTGTTCCTGCCACGGCGCGACCCGCCGGCGCTGCTGGCGCGCACCCGGCAATTGACGCTGCATCACCTGTTCGCCTGGGAGGTACGGCGGGCATTGCTGCGCGGCGCCTATGACAGCGTCTTCTGCCTGGGCTGGCACGATGCCGCCGGCGCGCTGGTGGCGCGCCGTGCCGGTGCACGCTTTCGCCTCGTGGTCGCCATGACCGGCATCCCGGTCCGGGCGTATTTCCGGCGCACGCCGCTCGACGGCCTGGCATATCGGCGCGTGCTGGCCGGCGCCGATGCCATGGTCACCGTCTCCCGCTTCGCCGCCGAGCGGATGCGCGCGGAATTCGGCCGGCAGGCAGAGATGCTGCCCTCGCCGGTCGATACGGCGCCTTTCGCGGCGCAACCCGAGCCGACGCCGGACGGCGTCACCCGCATCCTGTTCGTCGGCGACGCCGAGGAACCGCGCAAGGGTGCGCTGCCCCTGGCGCGCGCCTATGCCATCGCGCGGACGCGGCTGGGTCCTGACGCGCGGCTCGAATTCTCCGGCCGGATGGCGGAGGCGACGCGCGCGGCCATCCTTGATGCGTTGCCCGAGGCATTGCGCGCCGAGGCAACCTTCCATGGCGTGGGCGCGGTGGACGACCTGCCCCGCTTGCTGGCGCGAGCGAGCGTGGTGGCCAATCCGGCGGTCTGGGAAGCGCTCGGCATGGTGTTGATCGAGGCGCTGGCCTCCGGCACGCCGGTGGTTGGCTGTGCCCATGCCGGGACGCTCGACATCATCGACGACCCGCGCATCGGCACGCTGTTCGACCCCGGTGCCTTTCGCCACGTCGCGGCCAATGATGCAGGCCTTGCCGAGGCGCTGGTGCGCACGGCGGGCCTCGCCGCCCTGCCCGGGACCGCTGCGCTGTGCCGGGCGCGGGCGGCGGCCTTCTCCTGGGACGCGCTCGCCCCGCGCTATGAAGCGTTGTTGCAGCCGGAAGGGGCAGGCATGGGGGGCGCAGTGCGCTAAGCATGACCATGGTCCGAAACCGATTCGCGGTCGCAAGGGCGTGGCGCCTCGCCGGGACGATGCTGGTGGTGCTGCTGGCCGCCTGCGTGCCGCGCAGCTTCGATCGTGCGCTGGGGGAGGAGCCGGTCTATTTCGACCAGGCCACGCCTGAACAGCGGGACGCGGCAGCGCGCATGGTCGGCGATGGGCTGCTGCGCGGCAGCGGCACCTATCGCCTGCAACCCGGCGACCGCGTCGAGGTCTTCTACCACACCAACAACCAGCGCCTGCGGCCCTACCGGATCGGCATCGGCGACGAGTTGGAACTGGATTTCGACTTCAACCGCGACCTCAACCGCCAGATGGTGGTGCGGCCGGACGGCATGATCTCGCTGCCCGGCAAGGGCGAGATTCGTGCGCTCGGGCAGACGCCGGCGGAACTGTCGGCAGAGGTCGCGCGACGCTTCAGCGATGTGGCGCGCACGCCGGTCGTCACCGTCATCGTCCGCCGTTTCACCACGCCGGCCGAGGACCTCGCCGAGGTGGTGCGCAACGGTGCGGATGGACGCGCGCGCACCGCGCTGGTGCGCCCCGATGGCGTGATCGACCTGCCGCTCGCGCAGGGCATCCAGGCGGCGGGGATGACGCTCGACGAACTGCGCGCGACGCTCAATGCCCGCTACGCGCGGGAGGTTGGCGGGGTGACGGTGACGGCGCGGCTGACCCAGATCGGCGCCAACCAGATCTTCGTCTTCGGCGAGGTGCGCCAGGCTGGCGCCATTCCGGCACCATCGCCGCGCACGCTGCTGCAACTGGTCGCCGCCGCCGGCGGGCCGATGCCCACCGGGGCGATGGACCAGGTGCGGGTGCTGTATTTCGACGCGGTCGGGCGGCCGCGCGTGCGGCAGGTGAACCTCGAACGCGTGCTGAACGACCTCGCGATCGAGGAGGACATGGTGGTCCCGCCGAACGCGACGGTGTGGATCCCGCCGACCGATGTCGCTCGCGTCGGGCGTTTCGTGGACCAGGTCATCCGCCAGATCTTCCTGTTCAACGGTACGTCGATCTCGTTCAACTACGGCAACAGCTTCCGCTTCCCGAACTGAGCCGCCGACGGCGCGCGCCCCATGCCAGGGAACGCGCCGTGATGGTCAGGACCGCCGGCATCCCCGTGGATCCGCGGCGACGTCGCTGCCTGCGGCCGATGCCCATCGGCCGGGCCGCCGGTCACAACAGATGCCGGTCCAGGAACAGGGCGATCTCGCGGAAGGCTTCCGTCGTTTCCGGCACGCCGGGGCTGATGAACTGGGCGTGGCTTTGCCCTTCGAACACCTGGAGTTCCGCCACAACGCCCGCCTGACGCAATTTGCGGTGCACGCGGACCGTGTCGCTCAGCAGCAGGTCGCGCGTGCCCGACGTCAGGATGGCCGGCGGGAAACCGGTGAAATCCCCGTGGATGGGGGAGATCAGCGGGTCCGCCAGGTTCCGCCCGCCGGCATAAAGCCGCGCCGCACCGGCAAGCCAGCCCGACCCGCTGACCAGCACATTGTCCACGAAGGCATTGGCCTGCAGCGAATCCCCCGCGCCGGCCAGGTCGCACCACGGCGTGCCTGGGGCGATGGCGCCCGGCAGCGGCAGGTCTTCCTGCCGCGCCCGCAGCAGCGTCGCCAGCGTCAGCCCGCCGCCGGCCGAACTGCCGAAGATGGCCATGCGGCGCCGGTCCCGCTGGCCCAGCAGCGCCCGCCATACCGCGCTCGCATCGTTCAACGCGGCCGGAAAGGGGTGGTCGGGGGGCATGCGGTAGTCGACCGACACGCAGCGGAAGCCGCCATGGCTGGCCATCAGCATCGCCTCGCCGGCGCCGACCTCGCCGGGGAACAGGACATAGCCACCGCCATGGAGATGCAGCAGCAGGCGGTCGCGATTGGCCGGCGGCAAGATATCGGGCGTGATGACGAAGACCGGCACGCCGGCGATGCTGGACCGTTCCACCTGCACGCGCAGCGCGGCGCGAAGGGCGGGCAAATGCGGCGCCATGGCGGCGGAACTGGCCGTCTGAAGGGCGCGCCAGCCCGCCGCATCGACGGGCACCGTGTCCCAGCCGGGCGGGTAGGGGGCGCCGATAAGCGCCTGCAGGGCCGGGCTGACGGTACCGGGCACCGGCAATGGTCGGGCGGGGATCGATCGCGCGGCCTCGACCGGCACCGCCGCTTCGCGCGCACGCGCCAGCGCCGGGACGGCGAGGGCCACGGTCAGGACGAGGCGACGACGCAACAGGGGCATGGCGGCGGGGATTCTCCGACGGGTTCGCCGAGCCATTCCAGCATCGCGGGGCGGGTCCGTCGCCCCCTGGCCTTTCCATGACCGCCGTCCCGTTGCATGGATGGGGCAATCCCTGACGGAAACGGACCCTGCGATGCGCGATTTCCACCTGCCCGGCCGCTCGGCCGCCTATGGCACCAATGGCATGGCCGCGACCTCCATGCCGCAGGCGACGCTGGCCGCGCTCGACATCCTGCGGGCCGGGGGCAATGCGATGGATGCCGCCATCGCCGCCTGCGCGGTGCAATGCGTGATCGAACCGGCCTCGACCGGCATCGGCGGCGACAATTTCTGCCTGTATGTGCCGGCCGGCTCGTCGAAGGTGATCGCGCTGAACGGGTCCGGCCGCGCGCCGGGGGCGGCGACGCCGGACGCCCTGCGCGCCGCGGGGCTGACCGCCATGGTCAATACCTCGGCCCATTCCGTGACCGTCCCCGGCGCCATCAGCGCCTGGGAATTGCTGAACAGGACGCATGGCAGGCTCGGCCTGGACCGCATCCTGCAGGCGGCGATCGGCTATGCCGAGGAAGGCTTCGCCGTCTCCCCGCGTGTCGCCTCGGATTGGGAAGGCTCGGTCGGCAAGCTGATGAAGCACCCGGCCTCGGCGCGGCGGTTCCTGCGTGATGGCGAGGCGCCGTCCCTGGGCAGCCGCTTCACCCAGCCGGAACTGGGCAAGACGCTCCGTGCCATCGCCGCGAAGGGCAAGAAGGCCTTCTATGAGGGCGAGGTCGCGGCCGACATCGTCGCCACGCTGCGCGCCGCCGGGGGCCTGCACACCGAGGAGGACTTCGCCCGCGGTGCCGATGTCGCCGAGTTCGTCGAGCCGATCTCGATCAAGTGGCGCGATGTCGAGGTGTTCCAGTGCCCGCCGAACGGGTCCGGGATGCATGTGCTCCAGATCCTCGGCATGATCGGCAGGATGGCCACGCCGGAACAGGGGCCGCTGTCGGCAGAACGTTTCCACCGCCATATCGAGGCGGCGCGGCTGGTCTATCGCGACCGCGACGCCTTCCTTGCCGATCCGTCGATGGTCGATGTGCCGGTCGAGAAGTTGATCTCCGACGAATACCTTGGCCGCCTGGCGAAGCTGATCAGCGATGAGCGCGCCATGGCCGAACTGCCGCCGGCCGGCGAGAGCGACTTCGCCAAGCACAAGGACACCGTCTACCTCTGCGTGGTGGACAAGGACGGCAATGCCTGTTCGTTCATCAATTCGCTGTTCGAGGGCTTCGGGTCGGGCATCCTGGCCGAGAAGTCCGGCGTGATGCTGCAGAATCGCGGCTTCGGCTTCCGCATCCAGGATGGCCACCCGAACTGCATCGCGCCGAACAAGCGGCCGCTGCACACCATCATCCCCGGCATGGTCATGAAGAATGGCCAGGCGATCATGCCCTATGGCGTGATGGGCGGGCGGTTCCAGCCGACCGGGCAGACGCTGTTCCTGGCCAATCACTTCGAGTTCGGCATGGATGTGCAGGCGGCGATCGACTTCCCCCGCCTGATGCCCGAGGCCGGCAAGGTGCAGGTGGAGCGTGGGATCCCGGGGCAGGTCATCGATCGGCTGAACCGGCTGGGCCACGACTGCACGCTGGTGGACAAGCCGCATGGCGGTGGCCAGGCGATCTTCATCGACCGCGAGCGCGGTTGCCTGGTGGGCGGGTCGGACCCGCGCAAGGATGGCTGTGCACTGGGCTACTGAGCCTGGCTTGGCGGCGCGCCGGAAGGGGGCGCCGCTGCGTATGACCGGACACGGCCCGTAGCCCGAGGCGGCCGCTCTCGATCGGCGCAGTCGAGACACGCGCGGTCGTGACGGCGAGGATCGGGCGCGCCCACGGGCTGCTGACGCCCACCGTCTCGCTTCGCCGAGGGGGACGCTCACTGCGCCGGCCTGGTTGCCGCCGACGCCGCAGCCTTCGGCGGCAGCGATGGCGACCCCGCGCGCCCGGCATCGCGCAGTGCAAGGCTTCGTCGACCCGGATTGCCGTCGCGGCGGCGAGGGAGGATGGTGCGCGCCACGGCGACCGCGACAGCACCTCCGCCTGTTTCGACCGGGCAATGCTGGATCTCTACGGGAAGGAACTCACGTCATGACCGAACCCTGCGACCTCACCGCACTTGAGGCGCGCCGCCTGATCGGGCGCAAGGCGCTCTCCCCGGTCGAACTGCTGGACTCCTGCCTCAAGCGCATCGGCGCGGTGAACCATGCCGTCAACGCCATGGTCGCGATCGACGAATCCGCTGCTCGTGCCGGCGCGCGTGCGGCCGAGGACGCGGTGATGCAGGGCGGCCCGCTCGGCCTGCTGCATGGGCTGCCGGTCGGCATCAAGGACCTCGAGGAGGTGAAGGGGCTTCGCACCACCTATGGCAGCCCGATCTTCAGGGACTTCGTGCCGGAGGCCGATTGCGACATGGTCGCCAACCTGCGCGACGAAGGCGCGGTGGTGATCGGCAAGACCAACACGCCGGAATTCGGCGCCGGGGCGAACACGCGCAACGCCGTCTATGGCGTGACGGGCAATCCGTTTGACCCGACCAAATCCGCCGCCGGGTCCTCCGGCGGGTCGGGCGTCGCGCTGGCTTGCGGCATGGCGCCGATCTGCTCGGGGTCCGACACTGGCGGTTCGCTGCGCAATCCGGCGGCGTTCAACGGGATTGTCGGCTACCGCCCCTCGCCGGGGCTGGTGCCGTCGGAGAAGCGTGGCCATGGCTGGTCAGGGCTGCCGGTGCTCGGGCCGATGGCGCGCAATGTGCCGGATGCGGCGCTGATGCTGGCCGCCATGGCGTCGGACGATGCCATGGACCCGCTTGCCTACACCCTGCCTGAAGGGCCGGTGCGCGGCGTGCCGGAAGCCTTTTTCCCGATGCAGCCAATCGACCTCGCGTCGCTGCGGCTGGCAATCAGCGTCGATTTCGGCCAGGCGCCGGTGGAGAAACTGGTGCGCGAGGCCTTCGCCATCCGCGCCAAGGCGATCGCCCCGCTGTTCGGCGCCGCCGAGGAAGCCGACCCCGATTGCCGCGGTGGCGACGAGGCTTTCGAGGTGCTGCGCGCCATGGGCTTCCTGACCGCCCACGCGCAGAAGGTGCGCGAGCGGCCGCAGGATGTCGGCCCCAATGTGCGGGCCAATGTCGAGGAAGGGCTGCGATACAGCCTGGAGGACGGGTCGAAGGCGGCGGCGGCTCAGACCCGCATGTATCGCGCCTGGCAGCATTTCTTCGCCCACCACGACGTTCTGATCACGCCGGCGATCACGCTGTCGCCGCGCCCGTGGAAGGAGTTGTATCCGGCCGAGATCGACGGCAAGCCGACGCGCACCTACTACCATTGGCTCGCCTGCGCCTATTACGTGACGCTGTGCGGTCATCCGGCGATTTCGCTGCCGATGGGCGTGGACCGGCTCGGCATGCCGTTCGGATTGCAGATCGTCGGGCCGCGCGGGGGTGATGCGCTGGTGCTGCGCGTGGCGGCGGCGATCGAGGAAGCCTTCGCCGCCGATTCGCTGTTGCGCCGGCCAGTGCCGGACCTCGCCGTGCTGGCTGCCGCGAAGCCGGTGACTGAGATGCCCGGCGCGGTCGGTTGGGACTGAACCCGCTTCACCAGCGGCGGTAGTAGCCCTGGTTGCGGTCGGCATAGCGTGGATAGCCGCGGTAGCGGCGCTGGCTGTAGCCATAGTCGCTGTTGTTGCTGCTGTTGGCGGCGACCGCCACCAGCCCGACCAAGGCGGCCGCGCCGATGCCGAGCGCGGCCGTGCTGCCCCAGTCGGTCTGCCCGTCAGGGGTCTGGCAGGCGCCGAGCGCGAGGCTGGCGGAGAGGGCGAAGGCGGGGAGCAGGCGCATAATCGGTAACCTCCTGGCCTGAGCATCCTGGAGGTCACGGGTGTCGGTCCGCAGGCGAAAGGAAGGCCGCGCCGCGACGTCATTGCGGCGGCGGCGCCACGATTGGCGCCGCGTCGGCCTTCAGGGACGCGTCGTGTAGCCCCCGCGCGGCGCGTCGGTGCGCGGTTGCGAGACCCCCGCGCCGGCCATGCCGACCGATCCGCCGACACCGATGGTCAGTGATCCCGGGCGGGCGGCGTCAGGGGTGGTGGTGGCGTCTTGGCAACCTGTCAGGACTGCCGCGGCGACCAGGCAGGTGGCGAACAGCCCACGCATCTCAGCCGCGCTGGCCGGAAAACGCGTTGAAGGTCTGCAGCGTATAGGTGTCCTTCACGCCGGGGACGGTCTGCACTGTCTCGACCACGAACTGGCCGATATCGCGGTCGGCATCGAGGTAGAATTTCCCGAGCAGGTCGTACTGGCCGGAGATGGAATGCATCTCCGACAATTCCTCGATGGTGTCGGCCATGTCGCGGGCGACGCGGTAGGCTTGGCCCATGTCGCATTTGATCATCACGAAGATCGCACGCATCGGCGATTGCATCCTTCTCGCGCAGCTTTCGGGGCCTTGATAACACCCATGGATGCGGCGGCCCAACCGATGGTGCCGAGGTCCGGTGTTTTGCTTCCCGGATCCTGCGATCGCCGAGCCCCAGCCACCTGGCGCCCGTGGTCATCCCGACCCGGCGCCGGGCCGTCCGGGCGTTCGGCTTCATCGGCTACGACCTGATCGCAGAGGCCATCTTGCCATGGTCAGCGAACGCCGTGGCCATGATGCCCGGAATAAGGATGCCCGTGCTTCCCGGCCTTTGGCCGGATGGTTCCGGGCGCCATGATCTTCCGAAGTCATGGCTGACCCCTCCGCGAGCGCTTCCGCCCACCGATTGGGCATCCTGTCGCGCCTATCGGAGTCGGCCTCCGCGCCGGGCGCGGCACGGCGGTTGCTTGTTGTTTACGCATGACAACCATCACCCAGGCGCCCGACCGCGGCGGACCCGCCCAGCCCCTCCTCAGCGTGACGGGGCTCGTGAAGCATTTCCCGATCCGTGGCGGGTTGCTCGGCCGCCAGGTTGCGGAGGTGCGTGCGGTGGATGGCGTGGACCTGACCATCCTCAAGGGCGAGACCTTGGGGATCGTCGGTGAATCGGGTTGCGGCAAATCCACCACCGCGCGGCTTTTGATGCGGCTGATGGATGCCGATCGCGGCGAGATGATCTTCGACGGCGAGACGGTCGGCGGCAATGACGAGACCGGCGGCGTACCGCTGCGCGACTACCGCCGCCAGGTTCAGATGGTGTTCCAGGATTCCTACGCCTCGCTGAACCCGCGCCTGACCATCGAGGAGACCATCGCCTTCGCGCCAAAGGTCCACGGGATCGGCACGGCCGAGGCGCGGGAACGGGCGCATGAACTGCTCGCCGCGGTCGGCCTCGCGCCGGGGCAGTTCGCGCAGCGCTACCCGCATGAATTGTCGGGCGGCCAGCGTCAGCGCATCAACATCGCCCGCGCGCTGGCGTTGCAGCCGAGGCTGGTGATCCTGGATGAGCCGGTCTCCGCACTCGACAAATCGGTTGAGGCACAGGTGCTGAACCTGCTGATGGACCTGAAGGAGAAGTTCGGCCTCACCTACGCCTTCATCAGCCACGACCTGAACGTGGTGCAATACATCTCCGACCGCGTGCTGGTGATGTATCTCGGCAAGGTCGCCGAACAGGGGCCGGTCGGCGAGATCTACGAACGGCCGGCGCATCCGTACACCCGGGCGCTGCTGGCCTCCCGTCCCTCGATGGATCCGTCGAAGCGGCGCACCGAACCGCCGCTGACCGGCGACCCGCCCAATCCGGTCAACCCGCCCTCCGGCTGTCGATTCCGCACGCGCTGCCCGATGGCCGAGGCGATCTGCGCCGAGCGCGAGCCGGCTGCGGCGACGCTGTCCCCGGGGCATGAAGCCGCCTGCCATGCGGCGATGCCCGGATCCGGGCATTCCCTGGCTGGGAGGATGGCAGCTTGAGCGCGGCGCTGAAGTTGGACGCGGCCCGCCCGCTGGTGCGCGCCCGCGACCTGACCGTGCGCTTCGTCAATCGCGACGCGACGGTGCATGCGGTCAACGGCGTCGATCTTGACCTCGCGCAGGGGGAGGTGCTGTGCCTGCTGGGAGAATCAGGCTCGGGCAAGTCCGTGACGCTGCGCGCGCTGATGAAGTTGTTGCCGAAGCAGGCCAAGGTCGGCGGCAGCATCGAGGTCGCCGGCCGCGACGTGCAGGCGATGAGCGAGAGCCAGTTGTCGGAGTTCCGCGGCGGCGATGTCGCGATGATCTTCCAGGAGCCGATGACGGCGCTCGACCCGGTGTTCACCATCGGCGGGCAGATCGCCGAGGCGGTGCAGCGGCATGAGGGCGCCTCGCGCTCCGCGGCCGATGCGCGGGCGCTGGAATTGCTGGAACTGGTGCAGATCCCTTCGGCAAAGCGGCGCCTTGCCGCCTACCCTCATGAGTTGTCTGGCGGCTTGCGACAGCGCGCAATGATTGCGGTCGCCTTGGCTTGCAAGCCGAAACTGCTGCTGGCGGATGAGCCCACAACCGCTCTCGATGCCACGGTGCAGATCCAGGTGCTGCTGCTGCTGCGCGAATTGCAGGAGAAGCTTGGCATGGGTGTCATCTTCGTCACCCATGATCTTGGCGTGGCGGGGGAGATCGCCGACCGGATCGCCGTGATGTACGCCGGGCGCGTGGTCGAGGAAGGCCCCGTGGTGCCCTTCATGGCCCGCCCGATGCACCCCTATCCCCAGGGTTTGTTGGGGGCGACGGTCCATGGCGGTATGCGCGGCAAGCGGCTGACCACCATCCCCGGCGCACCGCCCAGCCTTGAAAAGGTGCCAACCGGCTGCGCCTTTGCCCCGCGCTGCGAGATCGCCGAGCCTACCTGCCTGGCCGAGGTGCCGCAGGCACGACCGATGGGGGGTGGACGCTCGGTCCGCTGCTTCAAGGTCGGCGACGCGTGAGGCGCCGCCCGACGGACGCTTGCCGAATGCTTGCCGCGACGTCATGTATTCGGGGTTCGCGGGCAGGCTCACGATGAAAACCTCTACACAGTTGGCGATCCTTGCCGTGGTCGGCGGGGTGGGTGCGGGTTGGCACTACTACGGTGAACAGTTCGGGCTGCGCCCGCCGCTGGAGGTGATTGGCCTGCGTTCGGGCGCTTCGCAGGGTGCGGCGCGTGGCGGCGGCGCGGGGGGGCCGGTTGGCGTGATCGTCCAGCCCGTGCGGGTCGGACAGGTCGTCGAACGGGTCGAGAGCGTGGGCACGGTGCGTGCCCGCGAAGCCGTCACCATCACCACGAAGGTCGCCGGCATCGTCGAGGCGATCCGCTTCACCGAGGGCGAGCGCGTGGAAGCCGGCGCGACGCTGGTGCAACTGGATGCCGCGGCGCTGCGTGCGGAACTCGACCAGGCGCGCGCCATGCTGGATGATTCGCGAAGCCAGCTTGTGCGCGGGCGGCAGCTACAGGCCGGCGCGACCATCGCCGCCCAGCGGCTTGAGACCCTGGAGGCCGTGGCGCGCCAGGCCGAGGGCCGGGTCCGCCAGGCCGAGGCCCGGCTTGAGGAATTGCGCGTGAACGCGCCCTTCGCCGGGCGCGTTGGCCTGCGCCAGGTCAGCCCCGGCGCGCTGATCCAGCCGGGGACGGTGATCACGACGCTCGACGACACTGCGCGCGTGCGCGTCGAATTCTCGGTCCCCGAGGTCTATCTCGCCCGCATCCGCGTCGGCAGCGGTGTCACGGCGCATAGCAGCGCGTATGAGGGGCGCCGGTTCCAGGGAACGGTTGCGGTGATCGACACGCGCATCGATCCGGCGACGCGGTCAGTGCGCGTCATCAGCGAATTCGACAACGCGGATGAGGCTTTGCGCCCGGGTCTTTTCCTGACGATCGAACTGGTGCTCGAGCAACGCGAGCGTGCCCTGCTGGTCGCCGAAGAAGCGATCGATCCGGTCGGCGACCGCGCCTATGTCTATGTGGTGCGCGACGGCCGCGCGCGCCGGCAGGAGGTGCGGCTGGGCCTGCGGCTGCCCGGCGAGGTCGAGATCCGCGAGGGGCTGAACGCCGGCGAACCGGTGGTGGTCCGCGGCGTGCAGCGGCTGCGCAATGACATTCCCGTCCGGGTCACCGAGACCCTGACGCGACCGACCAGCTGACGGGAGCGAGGCGCCGATGGTTCTCTCCGACGTCTCGATCAAGCGTCCGGTCTTCGCCACCGTCATCAGCCTGATGCTGACGGTGCTCGGCATCTTCGCGCTGCTGCGCATGCCGATCCGCGAATACCCGGCGATCGACCCGCCGATCATCCAGATCACTACCACCTATCGCGGCGCATCGGCGCCGGTGGTGGACAGCCAGATCACCGAGCTGCTCGAAGCCGCCGTCGCGGGGATCGAGGGGATCAAGACCATCTCCTCCCAGTCGCGCGATGAGCGCAGCCAGATCACCCTGGAATTCCGCCTGACGCGCAATGTCGATGCCGCGGCGAACGACGTGCGCGACAAGGTGGCGCGCGCGCTCGCCAGGCTGCCGGAACAGGCCGATACGCCCGTTGTCGCCAAGGTGGATGGCGACAGCCGGCCGATCCTGTGGATCGCGCTGGCGTCGGACCGGCTCACGCCGCTCGACCTGACCGACCTTGCGCGCCGGCGCATCGTCGACCGGCTTGCCATCGTCGAGGGCGTGGCCCAGGTGCTGATCCAGGGCGAGCGGCGCTTCGCGATGCGCGTCTGGCTCGATCGCCAGGCGCTGGCGGCACGCAACCTGACGGTGCAGGACATCGAGGAGGCGATCCGGCGCGAGAACATCGAACTGCCCGGCGGCCGCATCGAGAGCCAGCAGCGCGAGTTGACGGTGCGCACCGACAGCCGCATGTCGCGCCCCGAGCAGTTCCGCGACATCGTCATCAGCCGCAATGCCGGCGGTGCCCAGGTGCTTCTGGGCGAGGTGGCGCGCATCGAGGTGGCGGCGGAGGACACGCGCGGCGGCTATCGCATCAACGGCCGCCCCGCGATCGGGCTTGGGATCCTGCGGCAATCCACGGCCAATACGCTGTCCGTCGCCAATGGCGTGAAGGAGGAGATGGCGCTGATCACGCCATCACTGCCCGAAGGCGTGGACACCATCATCGGCTATGACGAGAGCCTGTTCATCAGCCAGTCGATCTACGAGGTCGAGCACGCGCTGATGATCGCCCTCGCGCTGGTGATCGGCGTCATCTTCCTGTTCCTGCGATCGGTGCGCGCGACGATCATCCCCGCCGTCGCCATCCCGGTGTCGATCATCGCGTCCTTCATCGCCATGGCGGCGCTGGGCTTCTCGGTGAACGTGCTCACCTTGCTGGGCCTGGTGCTCGCCATCGGCCTGGTGGTGGACGACGCCATCGTGGTGCTGGAGAACATCCATCGACGGATCGAGGAGGGCGAGGAGCCGCTGCTCGCCTCGCTGCTCGGTGCGCGGGAGATCGCCTTCGCGGTCATCGCGACGACGCTGGTACTGGTCGCGGTGTTCGTGCCGCTGTCCTTCATGGGCGGCAATACCGGGCGGCTGTTCACGGAATTCGGCCTGGCACTGGCTGCGTCCGTGCTGTTCTCGGGACTCATCGCGCTGACGCTCACACCGATGATGTGCTCGAAACTGCTGAAGGCGCATCAGGGCGAGACGTGGTTCATCCGCGTCACCGAGCCCTTCTTCCTCGGCATGAACGGTGCGCTGCGCTGGACGCTGGACCGCGCGCTGCGAGCGCCGGTGCTGGTGCTGGGGGCTTCGGCCGCGATGTGCGGGCTCGCCGTGGTGCTCTATGCCATCCTGCCCAAGGAATTTGCGCCGACCGAGGATCGCGGCGTGGTCATCATCCCGACCACGGGGCCCGAAGGGGCTTCCTTCGGCTACACCATGGAGCACGTGACGCAGATCGAGCGTTTGCTGCAGCGCTATGCCGACAATGGCGAGGCGGAGGCGATCTTCTCCACCGTGGGCGGCTTCCAGCGCCCGGCGGTCGGCAATGTCGCGAATATCTTCATCCGCCTGTCGCCCTGGGCGCAACGCAGCCGCAAGCAGCAGGAGATCGCCGCGGAGGTCTTCCCGTTGATCGCTGCCATCCCCGGCGTACGCGGCTTTGCGCTCAACCCGCCCTCGCTGGGCGCGCGCGGCTTCCAGCCGCCGGTGCAGTTCGTCATCGGTGGGCCGGACTACGACACGCTGGTCGAATGGCGCGACCGCTTCCTGGAACGCGCACGGACCAATCCGCGGCTGCTCAACCTCGATCACAATTTCAAGGAAACCAAGCCCGAGATCCGCGTCAGCATCGACCGCCGCAAGGCCGCGGATCTGGGCATCTCCATCGCCGCCGTGGGTCGAACCATCGAGACGATGATGGGCTCGCGCGAGGTGACGACCTACGTCGTGGGCGGGCAGGAATACAAGGTACTGCTTCAGGCACCCGACGACCTTCGCCTGTCGCCCTATGACCTGCAGAACGTCTTCGTCCGGACCTCCTCGGGGGGGCTGGTGCCGCTGTCCAATGTCGTGACGATCTCCGAACGCGCCCGCGCCCAGACCCTGGCACGCGAGGACCGGGTGCGCGCCATCACCATCACCGCGTCGCTCGCTCCGGGCTATTCGCTCGGCGATGCGCTCGGTTTCCTTGATGGCGTGGCGCGGGAGGTGCTGCCGGCCGACGCCCGCATTTCCTATCGCGGCCAATCGCTGGAATTCAAGGAATCCTCCGGCGCGCTGTACGTCACCTTCGCCATGGCGCTGCTGGTGGTGTTCCTGGTGCTGGCCGCGCAGTTCGAAAGCTTCATCCACCCCTTCGTGATTCTGCTGTCCACGCCGCTCGCCATCACCGGTGGGTTGCTCGCGCTGTGGTGGACGGGGCAGTCGCTCAACATCTTCAGCCAGATCGGCATGATCCTGCTGATCGGGCTGATGGCGAAGAACGGCATCCTTGTCGTCGAATTCGCCAATCAGTTGCGCGACCGCGGCATGACCATCCGTGAAGCGGTGCTGGAAGCCTCCGTGGTCCGGCTGCGGCCGATCCTGATGACCTCGATCGCGACCGTGTTCGGTGCCTTCCCGCTGGCGATGGCGACCGGGGCGGGTGCCGAAAGCCGCCAGGCGCTGGGCGTGGTGATCGTGGGTGGGATCACGCTGTCCACCATCGTCACGCTGTATGCGGTGCCGGCGCTTTATCTGCTGCTCGCCCCCTATACCAAGCCGATCGGCGCGATCGCCGCGAAGCTTGCGGACCTGCAGGCCGGGCAGGGCAAGGGTCATGGCCATGGGCCCGGGCCCCAGCCGGCGGAGTGACGAGCCCGGCCGGAGGCGCTAGCCTCGGGCTTGGTTGGTTCCGAATCACGGGAAGGATGTCCGATGACTGAGTCACGGCGCGCCGCTGTTGGGCGCACGGGGGGCAAGCTGCTGGCGGATGCGCTGGTGGCGCAGGGTGTGACGCATGCCTTCTGCGTTCCGGGCGAATCCTATCTCGACCTGCTCGACGGGCTGTATTCGGTGCGCAACCGCCTGCAACTGGTCACCTGCCGCTTCGAGGCCGGCGCCGTCCACATGGCCGAGGCCTATGGCAAGCTGACCGGCAAGCCGGGTGTCGCCATCGTCACGCGCGGCCCCGGCGCCTGCCATGCCGCGATCGGCGTGCATGTCGCCTTCCAGGATTCCACGCCGCTGGTGCTGCTGGTCGGCCAGATCCCGGTCGATGAGACGGATCGCGAGACCTTCCAGGAGGTCGACTACCGTCAGATGTTCGGCCCGCTGGCCAAGTGGGTGACGCAGATCGACGACGAGAAACGCATCCCCGAGCTGATGGCGCATGCCTTCGATGTCGCGACGTCCGGCCGCCCCGGCCCCGTCGTGGTGGCGATCAGCGAGGAGATGCAGAAGCGCCTCGCCACCGTGCCGGACATCGGCCCGGCCGAGGTGCTGCCGCCGAACCCGGCCCCCGATGCGCTGCCGCGCGTGATGAAGATGCTGGGTGAGGCGAAGAAGCCGCTCGTGATCCTCGGCGGGTCGCGCTGGTCGGACCAGGGCCGCGCGGATATCCGGGACTGGCTGCTGGCCAACGACCTGCCGGTGTCGGTCGCCTTCCGCCGCATGGGGCTGTTCGACGGGACCTCGGCGAACTATGTCGGCGACCTCGGCGTCGGCGCCGATGGCGGGCTGGTCGCCAAGGCCAAGGAAGCGGACCTGATCCTGGCGATCGGCACGCGCATCGGCGAGCCCGTCAGCCAGGGCTACACGTTGCTCGACATGGCGGGTGCCACGCCGATCATCCATGTCTATCCGGACCAGGCGGAGATCGGGCGCGTCTATCGCCCGGCACTCGGCATCGTGTCGGAGGTCAACGCCTTCGCCGCCGCGGCCAAGGCGGCCGGTGCGGTGAAGAAGCCGGCCTGGGCGGCCTGGACCAAGGAACTGCGGGCGCTGCGCGTCGCGCAGGCCAAGCCGCAGGATTACGAAGGTCCGCTCAACCTCGCGACCGCGCTGCAGGAACTGGAGAAGGTCCTGCCCAAGGACACCATCTTCACCACCGACGCCGGCAACTTCGCGACCTGGCCGAACCGCTTCATGCATTTCAGCGAGAAGCAGGACTTCCTCGGGCCGACCAACGGCGCGATGGGGTATTCGGTGCCGGCGGCGATCGGGGCGAAGATCACGCATCCCGACCGCACGGTGATCGGCTTCGTCGGCGATGGCGGCTTCATGATGACGGGGCAGGAGATCGCCACCGCGTTCCATCATTCGGTCAACCCGATCATCATGGTCTTCAACAACCAGATGTACGGCACGATCCGCATGTACCAGGAACGCGCCTATCCGCACCGCGTCTCGGGCACCGCGCTGACCAACCCGGACTTCGCCAAGTTCATCGAGGCCTTCGGCGGACACGGCGAGATCGTCGAAACGACCGAGCAACTGGTCCCGGCGGTGAAGCGCGCCATGGCGTCCGGCAAGCCGGCGATTGTCGAGGTCCGCACCAACCCCGAGCAGGTGACGAACCGCGCGACCATCGCCGACCTGCGCGCGCAGGCGGCGAAGGCGGCGGCTGGCGTGGCCGAGGTTCCGGCGCAGGCCGCGCGCGTCACCCCAGCGCCCCGGCGCACCGGGCCGCGCATCCGCTGACGCGTCAGCGCGAGGTTGGCGTGGCGCCGACCTCGCGCAACACTTCCTCCGCCGTGCGCATCGCGGCGATCGCGGCGGGGAAGCCGGCATAGGCACAGGAATGGGTGATCACCTCGGCGATCTCCTCGGGCGTGCAGCCATTGTTCAGCGCGCCGACCAGATGGCCGCGCAACTCGTGATGCTGGCTCATCGCCACAAGCATGCCGATCGTCACCATGCTGCGCTCGCGGCGCGTGATCACATCCCGGGTCCACAGCGACGCGTACGGAAATTCCTCCGACAGGTGACGCAGCGCCTGGTTCAGCGGCGTCGTGCTGGCATCGCGCCTTGCGATATAGGCATCGCCGAGCACCTCGGTCATGGCCTTCCGCCCGGTGGATTGCAGCGCGCCATGCGCGTTATCGTCAGTCATCGTCGATCCTTCGGCATGATGATGGATGAGCATAGCCACGGCGCCGCGCAATGACGAAGGCGCTGCTGGTGGTCTTCCATTCCATGACCGGCGGGACGCGGCAGATGGCGCAGGCCGCGGCGCGCTCGGCCGCGGCGCAAGGCGTGGCGGTGCGTCTGCTTGAAGCGCGCGACACGACGGCGGAGGACCTGCTCGCGGCCGATGGCTACATGTTCGCCACGCCCGAGAACCTCGCCGCCATCGCGGGCATGATGAAGGATTTCTTCGACCGCACCTACTACGCGGCACTCGGACGCATCGAGGGTCGAGCCTTTGCCTTGATGGTCTGCGCCGGCAGCGACGGGACCAGCGCGGTGCGCCAGATGTCGCGCATTGCGACGGGGTGGCGGCTCCGCGCAATTGCCGAGCCGATCATCGTCTGCACATGGGCGCAGACGCCGGAGGCGATCCTTGCGCCGAAGATCATTTCGGCGATCGACATCGCGCGTTGCGAGGAACTGGGCGCAACGATCGGCGCGGGGCTCGCGATCGGGATGTACTGAACGGAGAGGGGCCTTGCCCCTCTCCGAACCTCACCCCACCAAAGGCCAACGGGCCTTTGGAATGCGGGATTTTGGCGGCAGGCGGGATTCAGTCGCGCCAGCCGATCCAGTCGCGGAACGCACCGCCCATCACGCGTTCCTGCGCCGGACCGTCCAGCCACGGCAATTCCTCGGTGAACAGCGTGATGCACTGTTTCCACGAACATGGCATGCGGGTGATGTCGGTACCCCAGAAGAAGCGCTCCGGGCCAAAGGCGTCGTACAGGCGGTGCAGCCCGTCATGGATGTCGTGGAACGGGTAGCCCTGCTGCGAATAGCCCGGCGCGCCCGTTGCCTTCAGAGCGACATTCGGCAGCCGCGCCAACGTGGTGACGGCATCGATGTCGGCGAAGGCCGCGGCACCCTTCTCATGGCGGATCAGCCCGCAATGATCGATGATCAGGCGCAGGCCCGGATGGCGTTCGGCGATGCGGCCGAACTCCGGCAGGAAACGCCAGGCCATGGTGGCGACGGGCAGGCCCTCGGCCTCCGCGACCGGCCACAGCCAGTCGAGCGTGCCGTCGAATGGCCAGTCCTTCTGGTCGGCTCGGATCAACGGGTAGCGCAGGCCGCATTGCCCCGGCCGGTCGCGCCAGCCCTTCAGAAGGAGGCGGCTCGACTGCGGCGTATCGAGCGGCACCTGGCCGAGCACGGCGAAGCGGTCCGGATACTGCGCCGCGGCGGCTTCCGCCAAGGCATTCGCATCCGGATCCCACGACACCGGCGGATGGATCACCGCCCCATCGACGCCGGCATCCGCCATCTCGGCGAGCAGTTCGTCCACCGTGAAGGACGACACCTGGCGATGGTCGCCGCTCGGCGTGCCGCTCGCCCAGATATGCACCTGCGCGTCGATGATCCGCATGGTCATGCTCCCGGCAGTTTCATGGAGGAAAAGCGGTTGTCGAGATGCTCGATCTCCAGGAAGCCGGCATCCGGGCCGAAGGCCTTGTAGATCGGGAAGGTCTTCATCACCGCGAGCGTCGCCGCGCTTTCCAGGGGCGAGATGAAGGAACAGTCCAGATCGAGGAAATGCGGCTGCCGGACCCAATGGGCGAGTTGCGGTGCCGACAATGCGAAGAAGCCGCTATGCGGGTTCATCGCGCGGCGGAACAGGACTGGTGCGCGACCCGGCATCGGCAGGGTCAGGAACGCCTCATCGGGCAACGGATCGCGCCAGCGTTCCGTGGCGCCGGGACGAAGATCCCCGTCGATCCAGGTCTTCAGCGTGGGCCCGGCCGGGTTCCATTCGAAGCGGTTCGGCATCAGCAGCCGCTTCCAGCCGAAGGCGTCCTGGAATGCGCGGATGCGATCGACGACGCCGGGATCGGCGATGCGCAGATCGTCCTCGGAATAGCAGAACAGGTCGTAGCCGTTGCGTGCCTCGGCGAACAGCCGGTGGGCGGCGAAGCCCAGCATGCGCGGATTGTCCACCTGCACCTTCACGTGGCGCACGCCGCGCGCCTTCGCGAAATCCTCGTCCAGCAGATGGTCGGCGCCGTTGGTGACGACGCAGATGTCGAGGCCATCCACCGTGCCGCGCTGCCGGTCGAAGCGCTTGGTCTCGATGTTCAGCGTGGTGGTCGCCCCTAGCGAGCCGCGCCATGAATCGATCGCGCGGCGCAGCACCGTGGCGCGCTGGTCGCGCCGATGCGCATCGGTGGAGGAATGCGTCGAGCCCGCCTCGGCCTTGAAGTAGTGGACCAGGGCGAGAAGGATGCGCATCAGCGACCCACCGCGTAGCCCTGCATGCCGCGCGGATTGGCGCCGGCGCGGATGGTGCCGTCGGCTTCCCGCCGCGCACCGGACAGCCGGCCTTCCGACCATTCGCCGCCCATCTCCGCGGCATGGCCACGCCCGATCAGGTCGGCTAGCACCTCGGGCGCATAGCGGCCTTCGATCACGGCCTTGTTGGGCTTCGCACCGCGCGGCCAGAAGGAACTGATCCAATGTTCGGAATGGAAGGAAGGCAGGTCGATCGCCTGCTGGATGTTCAGCCCGTGATGGATCATGCGCATCAGCATGATGGGCTGCCACTGGTCCTGCTGCTCGCCGCCCGGCGTGCCGAAGGACAGCCAGGGCTTGCCGTCGCGCAGTACCATCGACGGCGACAGCGTCGTGCGTGGCCGCTTGCCCGGCTGCAGGCCGTTCGGCAGCGTCTCATCCAGCCAGAACATCTGGCAGCGCGAGCCGAGGCAGAAGCCAAGTTCCGGAATGGTCGGCGAGGACTGCAGCCAGCCGGCCGAGGGCGTGGCGCTGACCATGTTGCCATCCCTGTCGATGACATCGACATGGCAGGTATCGCCGCCGGACGCACCGAGGCGCGACACGGTCGGCTCGCCCGAGCCCATTGCCACCGCCAATTCCTTCGACCGCCGGATCGCCGCGGCATAGTCGGTGCGCGGCGTCAGCCCATCGGGGCTGCCCGGGCGGAACTCCATCGAAGCGCGCGGGCCCATCAGCGCGCGGCGCGCATCGCTGTAGGCGGGCGACAGCAACGTGGTCATCGGCACATCGGCGAATTCCGGGTCGCCGTAGAACGCCTCGCGATCGGCGAAGGCGAGTTTCTGCGCCTCGATGACATGGTGGATGAAGTCGGCGCCGACCGGATCCATCGCACCGACATCGAAACCGGCCATCAGCGCCATGGTCTGGAGCATGGCCGGGCCCTGGCTCCAGGGGCCGCACTTCAGGACGGTGTGGCCGTGGTAGTCGAGGGGCGTCGGCGCCTCGATGCCCGCCGACCAGCGCGCCATGTCGTCGGCCGTGATCACGCCTCGATTGCGCCTGCCGGACGTGTCCATCGCCTCGGTCGTCGTGGCGAACTTGCCGATCGCCTCGGCGACGAAGCCGCGATACCAGGCGGCGCGGGCGGCATCGACCTGCTTCTCGCGCGAGCCGCCGGCGGCCTCCGCTTCACGCACCACGCGGTCATAGGTGTCGGCCAGCGTGGGGTTGGCAAAAAGGCCGTTCGGTTCCGGCCCGCCATTCTTCAGCCACAGCGCGGCCGAGGTCGGCCATTCGGTCTCGAACAGCGGGCGGACGCTTTCGATCGTCGCGCGGATGCGCGGGACCATCGGCGCGCCGTGCCGCGCATAGCCGATGGCGTAGGCCAGCACGTCGCGCACGGACCAGGTCCCGTGGTCGCGCAGCATCAGCATCCAGGCGTCGAAGGCGCCGGGGATGGGCGTGGCCAGCAGGCCGGTGCCGGGCATGATCTCCATCCCCAGCTGGTCGCGCACCAACCCGACCGTCAGCCCGGACGGTGCGGGCCCCTGGCCGCAGATCACCTGCTGCGTGCCGGTCCGCGCGCTGTGCAGGATGATCGGACAGTCGCCACCGGGACCGTTCAGATGCGGCTCGACGATCTGCAAGGCGAAGCCCGCGGCGGCGGCGGCGTCGAAGGCATTGCCCCCGCGTTCGAGCACCGACATGCCGACCTGGCTGGCGATCCAATGCGTCGAGGCGACGGCGCCGAAGGTGCCGATGATCTCGGGGCGGGTGGTGAACATGCTGGGCGCCTCCTTGGCGGGGAAGCCGATCATCTCCGGCGTCACGGCGGACATGTGGGCGGTTCCTCGGTCTTGCAGCGAAACTCGTCGCGCGGCAGACCGGGCGCGTCAATCCTGCGGGGGCGAAGGGTGATGCTGGTGGCGGTGGTCGGGCCTTCCGGGGCGGGCAAGGATACGCTGATGGAGCTGGCGCGGGCGCAGTTGGACAGCGATCCGCGCTTCCGTTTCGTCCAACGCGCCATCACCCGGCCGGCTGAGGCCGGCGGCGAGGCGCACCGGCCACTGGGCGTGGCGGAATTCGAGGCGGAATGCGAGGCCGGCGGCTTCGCCCTGCATTGGGACGTCCACGGACTGCGCTACGGCATCCCGCGCGACATCGAGGCCGATCTTGCCGCAGGGCGGGTGGTGGTGGCGAACCTGTCGCGCAGCGTGCTGGCGGACGCCGCGTCACGCTATGCGTTGCGCGTGCTGGTGGTCACGGCCCCGATCGCCGTGCTGGCTGCGCGGCTGGCCGCACGCGGGCGCGAGACGCCAGAGGACATCGCCGCCCGGCTGGCGCGCGAGATGAGGCTGGCGCCGGGTCTCGACGTGGTCACGGTGATGAACGACGCGACGCCGGAGGACGGCGCTGCGCGGGTCGTCGCGGCACTCACCCGCGCAGCGGAAGACGCTCGGCGATCGTGAAGGGGGCGCCGGGTGCGGGCTGGACGAACAGGCTGACGGCGGAAACGCGCCGTGTGCGCCCCGGCGCTTCGCCGAGGAACGCCGTCACCGCTGGCATCAGCACCGCCTTCTCCTCGGCTCCGAGGCGCCGCGTCAGCGTGACGTGGAAGCGCCATTCCTCGAAGACGTAGGGATAGCCCCAGCGGGCCAGGTGGTCGCGCTGCAATTCGGTCAGGCGTTCGGGGCGGCGGCGGGCGATCTCGGCAGCATCCGGCGGCGTGCGGTGATCGTCCAGCGCCGTGACGCACGCATCGGCGAGGGCGTGCAGGGCGGGGCAGGGGGCGTCCTCGCGCAGCGCGAGGAAGCCATAGAGGTCTTGCACGGACAGCGGCGGCAGGTCGAAGGGCGCGGTGCGCGCTGCGAGTTCGGCCGTCGCGTCCCGCGCCGCCACATAGCCATGGGCCAGTCGGAAGGGTGGCTTCAATGTCGCGTGCAGGCCATAGCCACGCGGGTCGGACGTTGCCTGCGCCAGATCGATTCCACCGATCGCCGGCTGCGCCACTGCCACGCCGCGCACGGCATCGCGCCCGAGCCAGGTGGAGCCGCGTGCGTGCAGCGGATCGTCGTCCTCCGGCGCCCAATAGAGCGCCAAGCGGTGGGGCGTCATGCGACGCGGCTGCCCTCTCGCCACACGCGCCGCACCACCGGGATGTCCTCGACCGGCCGCACCTGCACGAGATCGGCGCGCAAGCCGGCTTCCAACCGGCCGCGATCGGGTAGGCGGGCCATGCGGGCCGGGGCCTCGGCGATCATCGCGACCGCCGCCGGCAGGGTGATGCCGGTTTGTTCCACCGTGCGCCAGGCGGCCTCGATCATGGAGGCCGGGACGTAATCGGAGGCGAAAGCATCGGCCGCCCCCGCGCGCACCAGATCGGCCGCCGCCACATTGCCGGAATGGCTTCCGCCGCGGACGATGTTGGGCGCGCCCGCGATCACCGCGACGCCCGCATCGCGCGCTGCCTCGGCGGCTTCCATCGCCACCGGGAATTCGCTGATGGCGATGCCGTCGGCGAGGTTGCGGCGCACTTCCTCGGGCGAATCATCGTCGTGGGAGGCGACCGGCAATTCGCGGTGGCGGATGCGGTTGAGCAGCCAGGCGCGTTGAGGCTCGCGGAGGCGTTCGCGCTGGGCGAGCAGTTCCTCGATGCGGCTTTCCACCTGTTCGACCGTCATGCTGGTCTGCTTGCGGCGCATGGTGACGTAGCGCGGAATGTCACGGTACTGCCCGACGCCCGGTGAATGGTCCATCAGGCTGACCATGCGCACCAACGGGTGGTCGGCGACCGGGTCAAGCGCCGGCACCATGTCGGCGGCGGGCAATTCGCAGCGCAGATGCAGGAAATGCTCGGACCGCATCACGCCGGCCGCGGTCAACGCATCGAGATCGGCGACGCCGTCGAGGAAGGTCTGCCCGCGTCCCTGGTCGAAGCCGAGGTCGCCGAGGCAGAGCGCATCGAACACGGTGGTTACGCCGGCCGCGGCGCATTGCGCGTCATGCGCGATCATCGCCGAACGCGACGGCCAGCGGGCGTTGGTGCGCGGCTGCACCTGGCGTTCCAGGTTGTCGGTGTGCACATCGACGACACCGGGGATCAGGTGGTCGCCTTCCATGTCGCGCGCCGCCGACGCATGGCTGCGGCCCCGCTGCACCTCGGCAATGCGTCCCGCGCGGATCACCAGCGTGCCGTGGATCACCTCGTCGGGCAGGACGAGATAGGCGTTGGTCAGGATGGTTTCGTCGGTCATGCGGCGTCCTGCTGGGGGAGCACGTCGAACAGGCGGTCGGCCACGGCCTCGCGCACCTCGGTATCGTGGAAGATGCCGATGATGGCGGCACCGGCGGCCTTGGCTTCATTGATCAGGGAGAGCACGACGGCGCGGTTGGCGCCGTCGAGGCTGGCGGTCGGTTCATCTAGCAGCAACACGGGGTAGCCGGGCGCGAAGCCGCGGGCAAGGTTCACCCGCTGCTGCTCGCCGCCCGAGAAGGTCGCCGGCGGCAGCCCATGCAGCCGCTCGGGCAGGTTGAGCCGGTGCAGCAGGGCGGTGGCGCGGGCCAGCGCGTCGTCGCGCTTCATGCCGCGGGCGATCAACGGCTCGGCCACGATGTCGCGCGTGGCCACGCGCGGGATGACGCGCAGGAATTGGGAGACGTAGCCGAGTGTCTCCCGCCGCACCTCGATCACCGTTCGGGGATCGGCGGTGGCGAGGTCCAGATCAGCCCCGCGATGGCGCAGGATGATGCGACCGGCGCCGGCGCCGTAATTACCGTAGAGGCAGCGCATCAGGGTGGATTTTCCCGCCCCCGACGGCCCCCACAGGGCGACGCATTCCCCGGGATGGACAGCGAGATCGACATCACCCAGCACCGGGATATGCGTCCCGCCCTGGAGGTGCAGCGTGAAGGCCTTGCCCAGACCTTCGGTGCGCAGTGCGGGGGTCATGCCGCGAGCACCGAGGAGACGAGCAGTTGCGTATAGGGATGCTGCGGATCGTCCAGCACCCGGTCGGTCAGCCCCTGTTCCACCACGCGGCCCCGCCGCATCACCAGGATGCGGTCCGCAAGCAGCCTGGCGGCCGCGATGTCATGCGTCACGATCAGCACCGAAAGCCCGAGTTCGCGCGACAGCGAGCGGATCAGGTCGAGCAGGCGCGCCTGCACCGACACGTCGAGCCCGCCGGTCGGTTCATCCATGAAGACCAGCCTCGGGTGCGTGACCAGGGTGCGGGCGATCTGCAGCCGCTGCTGCATGCCGCCCGAGAAGGTGCGCGGCAGGTCATCGATGCGCGAGCCGTCGATCTCGACCTTCGACAGCCAGGACAGCGCCTGCGCCCGTATATTGCCGTAGTGGCGGGCGCCGACGGCCATCAGCCTTTCGCCGACATTGCCGCCGGCCGAGACCGCCAGCCGCAGCCCGTCGCGCGGATTCTGGTGCACGAAGCCCCATTCGGTGCGCATCAGGCGACGGCGCGCGGCCTCGCCCATGGCGAGCACATCCTGGCCGAGCCAATGCACGCTGCCGGCATCGGGGGCCATCATGCCCGACAGCACGCGCAGCAGCGTGGTCTTGCCCGAACCGGATTCACCGACGATGGCGACGACCTCGCCGGCAGTGATGTCGATATCGACATCGATCAGCGCAGGAATGGCGCCGAAGCGCAGGGTCAGGCCCTTCGCTTCCAGCAGCGGCGTCAGGCCGGGGGCCTGCGAGACATGCGTTGTCATTCGGCGGCCTCCTTGGCCGCATCGGCCTGGCGCTCGGCGCAGAAATCGGTGTCGGAGCAGACGAACAGCCGCCCGCCGGCATCGTCGGTGATCACCTCATCGAGATAGGTGTCGCCGCTGCCGCACAGCGCGCAGACATGCGGCGCGCGGATCGGGCGGAAGGGATGGTCCTCGAAGTCCAGGCTGCGCACATCGGTATAGGGCGGGATGGCGTAGATGCGCTTCTCGCGCCCCGCACCGAATAATTGCAGCGCGGCCATGCGGTGCATCTTCGGATTGTCGAAGGCCGGGATGGGGGAGGGGGACATCAGGTAGCGGCCATTCACCATCACCGGATAATCATAGGCCTTGGCGATGTGGCCGAGCCGGGCGATGTCCTCGTACAGCCGTACATGCATCAGCCCGTAATCGGCCAGCGCATGCAGCCGCTTCGTCTCGGTGCGGCGCGGCTCAAGCTTGAACAGCGGCTCGGGCTGCGGGACCTGGTAGACGATGATCTGGTCTTCCCGCAGCGCGCGTTCGGGGATGCGGTGGCGGGTCTGCACCACGGTCGCGTCCGCTGTGTGTTCGGTCGTCGCCACGCCGGCCACGCGGGTGAAGAAGCGGCGGATGGAAATTGCGTTGGTCGTATCGTCCGCGCCCTGGTCGATCACCTTCAGCGTGTCATCCGGCCCAAGGATCGACGCCGTCACCTGGATGCCGCCGGTGCCCCAGCCATAGGGCAACGGCATCTCCCGCGCGCCGAAGGGGATCTGGTGGCCGGGGATGGCGACGGCCTTGAGCAGTGCGCGGCGGATCATCCGCTTCGTCGCTTCGTCGAGATAGGCGAAGTTGTAGCCTTCGATCGCGCCGGAGGCGCGTAGGGTATCGGTCGCGCCATCGGCGCGCGGGGTGTCGGTCGCGCCATCGGCGCGCGGGGTGTAGTGCTTGGTCATTCCGCGGCCTCCTGCATCGCCTGTTCGGCGCTGCGCCGGATGGTGCGCAGGTTTTCCAACTCGCTCTGGAAATCGACGTAATGCGGCAGCTTCAGATGCTCGACGAAGCCGGTCGCCTCGATGTTGTCGGAGTGATAGAGCACGAATTCCTCATCCTGCGCCGGCGCGGTGATGTCCTCGCCAAGTTCACGCGCCCGCAATCCGCGATCGACCAGTGACATCGCCATTGCGCGTCGCTCGCCATGGCCGAACACCAGCCCGTAGCCACGCGTGAACTGCGCCGGTTCGGTGCGGCTGCCCTTGAACTGGTTGACCATCTGGCATTCGGTGATGCCGATCTCGCCAAGCTCGATCGGGAAGCCGAGTTCGGGCGGGGTGAATTCCACCGCAATGTGCCCGACGCGGATCTCGCCGACGAAGGGATGCGCGTTGCCGTAGCCGCGCTGCGTCGAATATCCCAGCGCGAGCAGGAAGCCTTCGTCACCGCGCGCGAGGTTCTGAAGCCGCACCGGCCGCTCCGCGGGAAAGGCCAAGGGCTGCCGCGTCAGGTCGCCCGGCTCGTCATCGGCGACATGCTCGCGCTGCATCAGCCCCTCGCGGGCCAGCAGCTCGGTCACGCGCGGCACCTCGGCGGCCGGCGCGGATGCTTCTGGCGCCGCTGGACGCTCGCTGCCTTCCGCGGCCAGCGCGAAATCCAGCAGACGATGCGTGTAGTCGAAGGTCGGGCCCAGCACCTGGCCGCCCGGGAGATCCTTGTAGGTCGCGCTGATGCGCCGGCGCAGCCGCATCCGCGATGTCTCCAGCGGCTCGGACGCCCCGAAGCGCTGCAGGGTCGTGCGATAGGCGCGCAGCAGGAAGGCGGCTTCGATCAGGTCCCCCTTGGCCTGCTTGATCGCGAGCGCGGCGAGGAAGCGGTCATGGCAGGACCCTTCCGCCATCACCCGCTCCACCGCGAGACCCATCTGCTGTTCGATCTGCGCGATGGTGAGTTCCGGCACCGACACGTCGCCGCGCCGGGTTTCGTCCAGCCAGGCATGCGCGGCGCTGATCGCGCGTTCCCCGCCCTTGACCGCGACATACATGCGTCAGCCCTCCGCGATCATGACGCTGCGGGGCAGGGCGGCGAGCCGGTCCCCCGCGCACAGCACGACGTCGACGCCGCATGGAAACCCCACGCGGTTCGCCGCCCAGGCGGCGAGGAAACCCGCCGGCGCGCCATCGACGCGCAGGCGGTGTTCGTGTTCGATGCCCGGGCCGGTCAGACGCCAGCCTTCGCCTTCAGCCAGCGCCGCGACCTGCAACACCAGCGTTGCCCCGCCCTGCGGTTCTTCCTCGCTGCCCTGCGCCAGTGCCGAGAAGGCCGGCGCGGCTCCCGTGGCCAGCACGAAGGCCGCCGAAGCCGCCGGCACAAGCGGCATGCCGCAATGGAAGCGCAGCCAGGCCTCGGCATCCGGCCCTGCATCATGGGCGAAGGGCGTATCGGCATCGGCGAGGGTCAGCAGCACCGCCGCCGCCGCCCGGTTCAGCGGTGCGGGCGGGCGCAACGCACCACCGGCGCGCTGGACGCGGCCGGGCCGGCTCATCGCCTCCAGCACGGCGCGGAACGTTGCCTGGCCGTCGAGGACGGGATCGGCGAAGCCGGGGGTCAGGCTGCTCATCGCGTCGTCTGCATGGTCAGGAAATCCACCCGTGTCGCGGCGGCACGGCGCGCCTCGGCATCCCGTGCGGCCTGCTGGCGCGCGGCGAGCGGGCCGATCACGCCGTCCATGAAAACGTCCCGCCGCGCCGGGTCCTGCAACGCGGCATCGACGAGGGCGGCGAGTTCCGCCTGCCGCTTGTCGCGCCCGGCGACATAGGCGTGGCCGACCGCATCGCCGAGCCGAACCGCGCAGCGCGTCACGGTCATCTCACCCAGGTTGAACGGCGCGCCATCGCCGCCGGCACGGCCGCGCACCATGACCAATCCGGTCTCCGGCGGGCGCAGCCTTTCATGCGGCGGCAAGGCGGGCAGCGGGGCGAGGAGGGCGGTAATCGCCTCGGCCTCGGCACGGGCGAGGACCGCCATCCAATGGCGGCGCTCGGGGTCTGGGTGGGGTGCGTTCTGGGTCATCGGATTTGTCTAGACAGTTAGACGTCCATCCGCCAGAAAGTCCACACGGATATCCCACGGACATGATCGGTGATGGTTGAAGTTTCGATGACAGGCGCACCGCTCGCCCGCGGCCAGGGGGTGGCGCTGTGGCGACAGATCGCCGCGACCATGGAGGGCGAGATCGCCCGCGGCTCCAAGGCCGCCGGCGAACGCCTGCCGACCGAAGCCGCGCTGACCACCCGCTTCGGCGTCAACCGCCACACCGTGCGCCGGGCGCTTGAGGACCTGGAGGCGCGCGGCCTGATCCGCGTCGAACAGGGCCGCGGCGCCTTCGTGGCCGAGGATGTGGTGGACTACCGGCTCGGGCCCCGCACGCGCTTTTCCGAACTGCTGCGCCGGCAGAACCGCGAACCCGCCGGGCGCATACTGCGAATCGGGGAGATCCCGGCCGAGACACAACTCGCCGAGGCGCTGGGCATCCGCCGCGGGCGGCTTGTGCTGCGGATCGACCGCCTTGGCCTCGCCGATGGGCGCCCCGTGGTGCTGGGGGCACACCACCTGGCATTGCCGCGCTGCGCCGCGGCCGCCGAGGTACTGGAGACCAACGCCTCGATCACCGCGGCGCTCGAAGTCTGCGGCATTCCCGATTATCGCCGCCAATCCTCCCGCATCACGGCGCGCCTGCCGACGCCCGAGGAAGCGGATCTGTTGCAGCAATCCCGCTCGCGTCCCGTGCTTGTCGCGGAATCCCTCAATGTCGATCCGGCGGGGCAGCCGGTGGACTGGACCATCGCGGTCTATGCCGCGGGGCGCGTGCAATTGGTGGTGGAGCCCTGAACGCATGGATTGGACACTGACCGGCGGCACCGTCCTGCGGGACGGGGCGATGGCCGAGGGCGCGCTTGCGCTCGTCAATGGCGTGGTGGCGAAAACCGCCGCCCTGGGCGCCGCGCGTTTCGATGCGACAGGGCTGCTGGTGCTTCCGGGGCTGGTGGATATCCACGGTGACGCGCATGAACGGCAGTTGCAGCCGCGTCCGGGTGTCGATCTGCCGGTCGGGCTGGCGCTGCGCGATTCCGCCGCGCAACTGATCGCCTGCGGCATCACCACCGCGTATCTGGGCGTGACGCTGTCGTGGGAACCGGGGCTGCGGTCGCTGGCGGCCTGGCGGGCGCTGAAGGCGGCTTTGCCGGCGGCGCGCGCGCAGGCGGCCACCGACCTGCGCGTGCATCTGCGCTTCGAGGCCGACAATTTCGACGCGCTGGAGGATGCGCTGGCGGGCATCGCCGACGGGTCGGTGCATTTGCTTGGCTTCAACGACCACACCATGGCGATCGTGAAGAAGCTGGGCGATCCGGTGCAGACGGCGAAGTACGCCGGGCGGGCTGGCATGAAGGCGGGTGAGTTCCGCACCCTTGCGGAATCCGTCGCGGCGCGGCGCGACGAGATCCCGGCAGCGCGCGACCGGTTGGCCGAGGCCGCCCGCATGGCCGGCATCCCGGTGCTGAGCCACGACGATGCCACGCTGGAGGACCGCGCCTACTACCGCGGCTTTGGCGCACATATCTGCGAGTTCCCGATGGCCGAGGCGGTGGCCGCGGACGCGCGGGCCGCCGGCGAACATGTGGTGATGGGGGCGCCGAATGTGGTGCGCGGCGGCAGCCATCTCGGCTGGGCCTCCGCGGCACCGCTCGCCGAACGCGGCCTGGTGACGGTACTCGCCTCCGACTACGTCTGGCCGGCGATGCTGGAGGCTGCCTTCGCCATGGTGAAGCGCGGCGTGCTGGACTTGCCGCGCGCCTGGGCGCTGGTCTCGGCCAACCCGGCCGCGGCTTGCGGGCTGGACGACCGCGGGCGGCTCGCCCCCGGCCTGCGCGGCGATGTGGTGGTGGTGGATCCGGCGGGGCCGGCGCCGGTGGCGGTCTTCGCATCGGGCAGGCTGGCCTGGATCGCGCCTGGCACGGCGGGCCGCATGGCGGCCTGAGCACGCATTGGCGTCTGGTTTCTTGATCTTCGTCAAGGCGCCGGGCCGGTCGGATACCTACTTGTTCAGGGTGGGCGGGCCTTCCGGCGGTCCGCCAGGCGATGGAGAAAACCGATGAGCGTGACGGGCGGCAATCTCAGCGCGCAGGCGATATGGGATCTGATCGCGGACAAGCGGAAGCGGGCGGAGGATGAACGCCGCGCCCAGGACGCCGCGAAGAAGGAGGAACGCGACCTGATCCGCCAATCCTTCGAAACCCGCGAGGTCCAGCCCGAGGCGATGGAGCGCATCGCCACCGTCGTCCGCCGCGCCGTCGAGAATGGGGAGAAGCAGGCGCTGGTCCTGCAGTTTCCCTCCGAGTGGCTGCCGGATTCGGGGCGGTCGCTGACCACCCACGCCAAGGATTGGCACGAGAAGCTCGAAGGCTTCCCCAAGCGCGCCTATGAATTCTATGCCAGGGAACTCGCCCCGCGGGGCTTCCAGTTGAAGGTCGAGATCGTCGACTGGCCGGGTGGCATGCCGGGCGATTGCGGCTGGTACCTGACCTGGGAGCACCCGGAGTAGGCGCGCGCGGTGACGCCATAGAAGGGGGGAGGCAATGTCCATGACGAGCAAGCACAAGGACAAGGACAAGGACAAGGGCGGCAAGCCCGCCTCGGTGGCGGATACGCCGGATCCGCGCTTTCGCGCCGATGGCCGGCTCGCGCGCAAGGCCTATGAGCAGATGCTCGCGGACCTGCATGTCGAACTCGTGAAGCTGCAGCTATGGGTTCAGAAGACCGGCGCCAAGGTGTGCATCGTCTTCGAAGGTCGTGACGGTGCGGGCAAGGGCGGTACCATCAAGGCGATCACCGAGCGCGTCAGCCCGCGCGTCTTTCGCGTCGTGGCGCTGCCCGCGCCGACTGAACGTGAAAAGTCGCAACTCTATATCCAGCGCTACGTCCAGCACCTGCCCGCGGCTGGCGAGGTCGTGATCTTCGACCGGTCCTGGTACAACCGCGCCGGCGTCGAGAAGGTGATGGGCTTCGCCACCGACAATCAGGTCGAGCGCTTCCTGCAGATGGCGCCGGCGGTCGAGAAGGCTTTCGTCGATTCCGGCATCATCCTGTTGAAATACTGGCTGGAGGTCAGCCCCGAGGAGCAGACCCGCCGGCTTGCCGCGCGGATCGACGATGGGCGGAAGCTGTGGAAGCTGACCGGGATGGATCTGAAGTCCTATAGTCGCTGGTACGACTATTCCCGCGCGCGGGATGCGATGTTCCTCGCGACCGATACCGCCTGGGCACCGTGGTATGTTGCGCAATCCGACGACAAGAAGCGCGCGCGGCTGAACATCATCCGCCACCTGCTTCGTCACATCCCGTATGAGGCGCCCAAGCGCGAGAAGATCGAATTGCCCAAGCGGCAGAAGGCAGCGGGCTATGTGCCGCCGGATTATTCGTTCAAGCCGGTACCCGATACCCTCGCCTCACCGGCTTGAGGGAATGGCCGGCATCCGACGTCGGTTCGGCGCCCCCGGCGGGGGCAGCCGGCGACCCGCGCAATTGCGGACTGGTGAAATGCCGTCGCCGCGCCATGATGCGGTCGTTGTGAAGGTGCAGGCGGCATAGGTGACAGTCGGGCGGAAGCTCCTGGTCGAAGGGTGGCGCGGGATCAATCATTCCTACGCCATGGTGAATCAATGGCAGATCCTCGAATTGCTGCGACGAGGACAGGCGCTGCGTTTCATCGACCTGCCCTTCTTCAGGCCGGAGTGGAACGACCGCAGCAATTCCGGCGGGTTCGATGCGCCGCAGGCCGCGGCGATTGCAGCGCTGCGCGCCCCTGATCCGGCGGAAGCGATCGACGTCACCTTTCGTATTGCCTACCCCTATGACTTCTCAGCAGCCCGCACCGACCGCCTCCATGTCTTTGGAACCTCCGAGGATGGCTCGATCGAGGGCATGGTGCGCGATGGGCTGGGCGTCGCGCAGGCGCGCCGCAACGGCGTGCGTATCGTGACGCCGTCCGCCTGGTCGAAGCACGGCTTCCTGGCATACGGCTTCACCGAGCAGGAGGTCGCGGTCGTTCCGCATGGCGTCGACCCGGCCATCTTCCACCCGGCCAGTCCGGCCGAGCGGGAGCGTCTGCGCGGCATGCTGCGCTTCGAGCCCGATGCCGTCGTGCTGTTGTCGCTCGGCAGCATGTCGCGCAACAAGGGTGTGGATCTGCTGCTGCGCGCCTATGCCATCCTGAAGCCGCGTCACCCGCGGCTGCGCCTGGCGCTGAAGGATTCGTCCGACCTCTATGGCTGGCAGGGCCAGGGCATCTTGCGGGGCCTCATGGCCGGGCCGCATGCGGGGGATTTCACCGAACCGGTGCTGCGTGGGCTTTCCTTCATTTCGCGCAACCTGACGGTGCGGCAGATGCAGGCGCTCTACGTCGCGGCCGATTGCTACGTCTCGCCCTATCGCTGCGAGGGCTTCAACATGCCGCCGCTCGAAGCGGCGGCGTGTGGGACGCCGATCGTGGTCACGCGCGGCGGCGCGACCGACGCATATTTCGATCCGCGCCTGGGCCATGCGATTGAAAGCCGAATCGTCGAGGACGGGCCGCGCCGTACGCTCGAGCCCGATCTGGATTCGCTGATCGACGCGATCGAGAGGGTGATGGCCCGGCCACAGGCGACAGGCGGACCTGATGGCAGCCGCCTGGTCCATGATCGATTCTCGTGGCAGGCGGTGTGCGACACGCTGCAGGGCGTGCTGTTCGACAAGGATTGATGCCCAATCCCGCGGATCGCTATCGGCCCGTGGGGTTTGCCTCGGGCGCCGGCGGCAATGCCTGGGCCGGCGGATTTGCGACGCGCCGCCATGCGCGGGCGATCCGCCGATGCGGCCCGCGCCGTGGCCATGCGTGGCAGCCAATGCGGCGCCAACGCCGCATGCGACAGGGCGTCGGCAGATCAGAAATGTCATGGGTTTTGCCCGATGGCACGGGCGTCCCGCCAAGCCAGGACAACGCCTTGCGCTGGATCAGTGCCACCACATTGGCTGTCGAGAGGAAGGAAGGGTGGCTCCCCGAGTAGGACTCGAACCTACGACCTAGGGATTAACAGTCCCGCGCTCTACCAACTGAGCTATCGGGGAAAGGAGCCGGGCGCCGCGTATAGTCTGGCACGACACCGGTGTAAACCCATCCTGCGCGGTGGAGGTCCGGAGCGGAATCGAACCGCTGTAGAGGGTTTTGCAGACCCTTGCCTGACCACTCGGCCACCGGACCGCGCGGGCGCTTCTATCGGGGCATCGCGCTGCCGGGTCAAGCGCCGGCTTGGCGCGATGGTGCCGGCCGACCTATAACGCCGGCTCGAATTCGAAGGGCGGTCACAGATGGATTTCGCCGAGGCGCGCCGTTTCATGGTCGAAGGCCAGTTGCGCCCGAACCGCGTCGAGGACCCGCGCATTGTCGCGGCGCTGCGCGACCTGCCGCGGGAACGGTTCGTCCCGGCGGCGATGGCTTCGCGCGCCTATGCCGATGCCGACGTGCCGCTGCCTGGTGGGCGGGCGATGCTGAAGCCGCTGGTGCTCGCGCGGCTGGTGCAGTTGTCGGGCCTTCGGCGCGGCGAGCGCGCGCTGGTGCTGGCTGCCGGCACAGGATTCGGCGCAGCGCTGATGGCTGCGATCGGGGCCAGCGTGACCGCGGTCGAATCGGATCCCGTGCTGCTGGCGACCGCACGCGTCGCCATCGCCGCGACTGTGCCGGCGGGTACCGTGACGGTCGTCGAGGGCAACCCGGCCGCAGGTCATGCCGCCGGTGCGCCGTATGACGTCATCATGATCGAGGGTGGCGTGCAGGCGGTGCCCGACGCCGTGCAGGACCAGCTGGTCGAGGGTGGCCGGCTGGTGGCCATCGGGCTCGCCGGCGGGCCGCCGGGCCGCGCCCTGCTGCTGCGGCGCGCCGGTGGGGCGGTCAGCACGACGGTGGACTTCGACGCCCATGCCGCGGCGTTGCCCGGTTTCGCCACGGCGCCCACCTTCGCATTCTGAGCGGCTCGACGCAGCGCGGGCGGTTGGCGGCGCCGGGGCGGGACGTCTCCGCATGAATGTGCGGGCGGTTTCACGCCGGTGTCGGTCACACTTCTTTTGGCAGCCCGGGCTGGCGCCCTCCTGTGGCGGTGCGATATGACTCCTACATTAGACTTTGGGCGCCGAGCGGACCGTGTCCGTGGCCGCGCGCCATCCAGTGGGGGATTGCGGACGTGATGACCAGCCTGCGTCGGACCTTGGTTCTCTCCGCCGCATTGACCGTGCTGCCAGCGGCCGCGTCCTGGGCGCAGACCTTGCAGGAAGCGCTGGCTGCGGCCTATGCGAACAACCCGACGCTGCTGGCCGCCCGCGCCCAGGCGCGCGCGGTGGATGAGAACGTGCCCCAGGCGCTGTCGGGCTGGCGCCCGACCGTCATCATCGGCGCGGCCGGCGGTTATGCCGATACGTCCACGCGCAACCAGTCGACCGTCAGCGTGCAGCGCGACGCGGCGGGCAACGTGGTGAATTTCGACAGCGCGGGCACGCCGTTCTCGCTGTATACGGACCAGCCGCGCAACACGGCGAACGTGACTGCGACGGTGACCCAGCCGCTGTATCGCGGCGGCCGCACCACTGCGGCAACGCGCCGCGCGGAAAACCAGGTCTATGCCCAGCGCGCCCGGCTGCTCGCCACCGAACAGACCGTGCTGCTCGACGGCGTAAGGCAATACGTCGCCGTGGTGCAGAGCCAAGAGGAAGTGCGCCTCAACACCAACAACGTGCAGGTGCTGGTCCGTCAGCTGCAAGCCACCAATGAGCGCTTTCGCGTCGGTGAAATCACCCGCACCGACGTCGCCCAGGCCGAAGCGCGCCTTGCCCAGGCGCGCTTCCAGCTTGATCAGGCGCAGGGCAATTTGCAGGCGTCCCGCGCGCAATTCCAGCGCGTTTTCGGGTTGGATGCCAATCGCCTGACACCGCCGCCGCCGATCCAGTCGCCGGTTCGCAACCTTCAGGATGCGATCCGCGTCGCCATCGCGAACAGCCCGGCCGTGGTGGAGGCGACATTCAGCGAATCCGCCGCGCGGGACAATATCGACCTGCAGTTCGGCGCATTGCTGCCCACGGTCAGTGCCCAGGCCCAGGCCTTCCGCCTCGACAACAACACCGTGCGCGGGTCGCGCCAGACCGGCGCGCAGATCACCGCGAACCTGTCGGTGCCGCTGTACCAGGGCGGCGCCGAACATTCCGCGGTGCGCCAGGCGCGCCAGCAGGCGCAGCAGGCCCGCCAGGTGCTGATGGATGCACGGCGCGTCGCCGAACAGGATGCCACCCGCACCTGGGAGGCGCTCGGCACGGCGCGCGCGCAGGTCGAGAGCTCGCGCGCGGAAATCCGCGCCCAGGAAATCGCGCTCGATGGCGTGCAGCGTGAAGCCGTGGTCGGCAGCCGCACCACGCTCGATGTGCTGAATGCCGAGCAGGAACTGCTCAACGCCCGAGTGCGGCTGGTGACCGCGCTCGCGAACCTGATCCGGAACTCGTACGAACTGACCTCATCCTTGGGCCGGCTCACGGCGGAGGACCTAGGGTTGGCCGTGCAGATCTACGATCCGCGCGCCTACTACAATGCGGTGCGAGATCGCTGGGTGGGCACCGGCGACTTCAACGAACAAGTCCCGCAGGCTGCGGTGGTGCCGCAGGGCGTGATCGCCGTGCAGCCGCTGGTGCCGATCAACCCGAACCCGCCGCCCCAGCCGGCACGCCGGGCGCCATGAGCGGCGCGGGCACGCCGACGCCGGCCGGCGGCACGCCGTCCGGGGGCGCATCCGACCAGTCGATGGAGGATATCCTTGCCTCCATCCGGCGCATCCTGAACGAGGATGAGGTGGCGGCCTCGCTGGCGGAATCGACCGCACCGTCCGGCCTGACGCCGCCTGCGACCGACGCGGGGGCCGAGCCCTTGTTGCTGACCGAGGAGATGATGGTGACCGAGCCTGGCGACCCCGTGCCGCCCGAGCCGGCTGTCGTGGCGCCGCCGGCCGCATCGCCTGCAGCCGCGCCCGCGCCCGCGCCCGTGCCGGAAGTGGCACCGGCTGCCATCGAGGGGTTGCTGGCCCCCGCGGTTGCCGCCGCCGCAGCCGCCTCGGTGAGCCAGTTGTTGCGTGCCGTCAGCACCGAACGCGGGGCGATGGTCCATCGCGCCGGCCCGAGCATCGAGGATGTGGTGCGCGAGGAACTCCGCCCATTGCTGAAGGACTGGCTCGACCAGCACCTGCCGGCGATGGTCGAGCGCCTGGTCCGGGCCGAGATCGAACGCGTGGTGGGCCGCGCGCTGTCCTGACGCGGCCGCAGCCGCGCGTCAGTCCGGCCGGATGTTGTTCTCGCTGACCACCCGGCCCCATGTCTCCATCTGGATGTCGAGGAAACCGCCGAAGGCCTCGGGCGTCGAGCCGACGATCTCGATGCCCAGCGGGCCGGTCAGCCGGGCGCGCACCTCCGGCACCGCCAGCGCCTTTTCCAGCGAGGCGTGGAAGCGACGCAGCACCGGTTCCGGCACGCCGGCGCGCCCGATCGCGCCCCACCAGGCCAGTGCGTCGATCCCGGGAATGCCGGATTCCGACACTGTCGGCAGGTCGAGGAACAGGCTGGACCGTCGTGCGCCGGTCTGGGCCAGCGGGCGCAGGGTCTGGCCGACCTGGCCGCCAAGCCCGGCATTGGTCGCCATCGGCAGGTCGAGTTCCCCCGCCGCGGCCGCCGCGCTCATCGGACCGCCGCCGCGATAGGGGACATGCACGACCTGGAAGCCGCCGGCCTTCTGCATCAGCGACATGGTCAGATGCGCCAGGGATCCATTGCCGATCGACCCATAGGTCAGGGTGTCGG
This sequence comes from Roseomonas sp. CAU 1739, assembly GCF_039839775.1. Classification (NCBI taxonomy): domain Bacteria; kingdom Pseudomonadati; phylum Pseudomonadota; class Alphaproteobacteria; order Acetobacterales; family Roseomonadaceae; genus Roseomonas; species Roseomonas sp. CAU 1739. The sequence continues at coordinate 40,687 of NZ_JBDOQQ010000011.1, read as the reverse complement.
GGCGCGCCTTGGCGGCGCCGACCACATCCTGCAGCGTCCGCCACGGGCGCGAATTGTGGGTGGTGATCAGCATCGGCGAGGTGCCGACCAGCATCACTGTCGTCAGGTCCCGCCTGGTGTCGAAGCCGAGATTGGCGATGAGCGCCGGATTCACCGCATGGGTGTCGAACACCATGGCCCAGGTCAGGCCATCCGCCGGGGCACGGGCCAGCGCCGCGGTGCCGATGGCGCCCGAGGCACCGGGACGGTTTTCGATCACCACCGGAACGCCGAGGTCGGCCGAAAGATGCGGCTGCAGCAGCCGGCAGACCGTGTCGACCGACCCGCCAGGCGGGAAGGGGGCGATCAGGCGGATCGGGCCGCTCGGCCAGGGCGCCTGGGCCAGCGAGGGTCGGGCCAGCGCGGCGGCCGGCAAGGCAAGCAGGAGGCGGCGATTGGCATTCATGGTCGTTCTCCCCGGACAGCTTGCCGATTAGCCCGGCGCCTGCCGCACGTCCAACTTGCGTGCGTTGCCCTTGACGCGGGGCGGCCGGCGATGAAGGGATGCGCCCATGCTCGACAAGTCCTTCGACCCCGCCGCGATCGAACAGCGCCTCTATGAGGGCTGGGAGGGCGCTGGCGCCTTCTCGGCGAACCCTGCTTCGCCCGCCAAGCCCTTCACCATCATGATTCCGCCGCCCAATGTGACGGGCAGCCTCCATATCGGGCATGCGCTCGACAACACCTTGCAGGATGTCCTGATCCGCTGGCGGCGGATGCAGGGGCGCGACGCGCTGTGGCAGCCGGGCACCGACCATGCCGGCATCGCGACGCAGATGGTGGTGGAACGGCTGCTGGCGCAGGAAGGCAATGCGGACCGGCGCAGCCTGGGGCGCGAGAACTTCGTCAAGCGCATCTGGGAATGGAAGGCGGAATCGGGGGGCACCATCACGCGGCAGTTGCGCCGCCTCGGCGCCTCTCTGGATTGGCCGCGCGAACGCTTCACCATGGATGAAGGCCTGTCCGTCGCGGTGCGCGAGGTGTTCGTACGGCTGTACCGGGAAGGGCTGCTGTATCGCGACAAGCGGCTGGTGAACTGGGACCCGAAGTTCCTCACCGCGATCTCCGACCTCGAGGTCGAGAGCAAGGAGGTGAAGGGACATCTGTGGCACCTGCGCTACCCGGTCGAGGGCCAGCCGGGCCGCTTCCTGGTGGTGGCCACCACCCGGCCAGAGACGATGCTCGGTGACACCGCGGTGGCGGTGCATCCTGATGACGACCGTTTCCGCGACCTGGTCGGCAAGCGGGTGATCCTGCCGCTGGTGGGGCGGTCGATCCCCGTGGTGGCGGATGAGTATTCGGATCCGGAAAAGGGCTCGGGCGCGGTGAAGATCACCCCCGCGCATGACTTCAACGATTTCGAACTGGGCAAGCGCCACGACCTGCCGATGCCGTCCGTGCTGGATGCCGAGGGGCGCGTGTTCCTCGACGAGATCACGGCGGCCTTCGTGGCGGTGGATGGTTTCAGCGACCTTGATTTCGTGCGCGGCCTGGCCGGCCAGGACCGCTTCGCGGCGCGCAAGGCGATCGTCGCGCGGTTGGAGGAACTGGAACTCGTCGAGACGATCGAGCCGCACACCCACGCCGTCCCGCATGGCGACCGGTCCGGCGTGCCGATCGAACCGCGCCTGACCATGCAGTGGTATGTCGACGCGAAGACGTTGGCAGCCCCGGCGATCAAGGCGGTCGAGACCGGACAGACCGTGTTCACGCCCAAGCAGTGGGAGAACACCTTCTTCGCCTGGATGCGTGACATCCAGCCCTGGTGCGTCTCCCGCCAGCTCTGGTGGGGCCATCAGATCCCGGCCTGGTATGCGGCGGATGGCGAGGTGTTCGTCGCTCACACGGCGGAGGAAGCCGCATCCCTGGCACGCGCGAAGTTCGGCCGCGAGGTCGAGCTGACGCGCGACGAGGACGTGCTCGACACCTGGTTCAGCTCCGCGCTGTGGCCGTTCAGCACCATCGGCTGGCCGGAGAAGACGCCGGAACTGGCGAAATACTACCCCGGCGACGTGCTGGTGACGGGCTTCGACATCATCTTCTTCTGGGTCGCCCGGATGATGATGATGGGCATCCACTTCATGGGCGAGACCCCCTTCAAGACGGTGTGCATCCACGGCCTGGTGCGCGACGAGAAGGGCCAGAAGATGTCGAAGTCGAAGGGCAATGTCCTCGACCCGCTGGAACTGATCGACGCGCATGGCGCGGATGCGGTGCGCTTCACCCTGTGTGCCCTGGCTGGGCCCGGGCGCGACATCAAACTGGCGAAGCAGCGCATCGAGGGATACCGCGCCTTCGCCACCAAGATCTGGAACGCGTCGCGCTTCTGCGAAATGAACGGCATCGCGCCGCGTGCGGATTTCGATCCGACCACGGCAACACTGCCGTTGTCGCGCTGGATCCTGGACGCGGCGAACACCGCCGTCGCGGAAGCCAATGCGTCGCTCGAAGCCTTCCGCTTCGATGACTATGCCCTGGCCTGCTACCGCTTCACCTGGAACACCTTCTGCGACTGGTTCCTGGAATTCGCCAAGCCGGTGCTGCTCGGCCCCGATGGGGTGGAGAAGGAGGAGGTGAAGGGCGCGGCCCAGCATGTGCTGGGCACCATCCTGCGCATGCTGCATCCGGTGATGCCGTTCCTGACCGAGGAATTGTGGCATCGGATGGGCTACGGCGCGGAAGGCAGCCTGATCCGCACGGCATGGCCCGAAGCGGTGTCGGTTGCCGATGCGGCCGAAGCGCGAGCCGAACTGGATTGGGTGGTGCGGCTCGTCTCCGAAATCCGCACCGTGCGGTCGGAGATGAATGTCGCGCCCTCCATCACCGTGCCGCTGCTGTTGTCGGGTGCGTCGGGTGAATCGCTCGATCGCGCGGCGCGGTGGTCGGACGCGATCAAGCGGCTCGGCCGCGCGACCGAGATCCGCGAACTGGCCGGCGACCCGCCCAAGGGCGCCGTGCAGGCCGTGGTTGGGGAGGCGACGATCATGTTGCCGCTCGGCGACGTCATCGACCTGCCGGCCGAACGCGCGCGGCTGGCCAAGGAACGCGCCCGGATCGAAGGCGATGCCAAGAAGGCCGAGGCCAAGTTGTCCAGCGAGGTGTTCATGTCCCGCGCGCCGGAGGACATCGTGCAGGAGAACCGCGACCGCCTCGCCGCCGCGCAGGTCGAGATGGCGCGCCTCGATGCCGCCATGGCGCGCATCGCCGGCTGACGCGCCATGCCCGGTGCCGGCACCATCGGCCTGCTGCTCGCGATCACGATCTTCTTCGTCGTGACCGTGATCGGGCGTGGGGTGCTGGTGCGGCGGGGGATGTCGGTCGCGGCGGCGCAATCGCTGGCCGGGGCGGTGGGGATCGCCCTCGCGGTGGCGCTGCTTCTCGCGCTGGGGTGACGTTGCCGTGCCGCGGGAGGTGATCTCGCGCCGCGGCGGAACTGGTTTATGCCAGCACGAGAAGGAGCCCTACCATGCCAGCGAAGGCGATCGGACGCATCCATGTCGGCATCGGCGGCTGGACCTTCCCGCCCTGGCGCGGCGACTTCTATCCGAAGGGCCTGCCGCACAAGGCGGAGCTCGCCTATGCGGCGCAGCACCTGTCTGGCATTGAGGTCAACGGCACCTACTATCGCCTGCAGACGCCCGACACCTTTGCAAAATGGCATGACGAGACGCCCGATGGTTTCGTCTTCGCCCTGAAGGGCTCGCGTTTCGTCACCAACCGCCGCGTGTTGGCGGAGGCCGGACCGTCGTTGGAGAAATTCTTCGCCAGCGGCCTGACGGCACTGAAGGCCAAGCTCGGCCCGATCAATTGGCAACTTGCTGCGACCAAGCAGTTCGACGCCGGGGATATCGATACCTTCCTCGGCCTGCTGCCGAAGTCGATGGGCGGGCTGACGCTGCGCCACGCGATCGAGGCGCGGCATGAGAGCTTCCGCCACCCGGACTTCGTCGCCATCGCCCGCAAGCACGGCGTCGCCATCGTGACGGCCGCCGACAGCGAGTACCCGCAATTCACCGATCTGACGGCGCCCTTCGCCTATCTGCGGATCATGGGGACCGCTGACGACCATCCGGACGGGTATGACGCGGCGGCGCTCGATGCCTGGGTGGCACGGGCGCAAGCCTTGGCGGCGGGGCAGGGGCTCAGCGGCCTGACCGCACCGGTCGCAGACCCCGGTCCGCCGACCCCGCGCGACGTCTTCCTGTTCGTCATCAGCGGCGCGAAGGAACGCAACCCTGCCGCCGCCAGGGCGCTGATCTCGCGGCTCTGACCGAGGCTTCCGGGCGGGCATGCAGCGCCCATATGCGATGCATGATCCCGCTATCCATCCTCGACCTCTCCCCGATCCCCGAGGGCAGCGACGCCGGCCAGGCGTTGCGCCACTCCCGCGATCTCGCCCGCCATGCCGATGCGCTGGGCTACCGGCGCTTCTGGATGGCGGAACATCACAACATGCCCGGCATCGCGAGTGCCGCCACGGCGGTGGCACTCGCCCATGTCGCCGATGGCACGCAGCGCATCCGCATCGGCGCCGGCGGCATCATGCTGCCCAACCATGCGCCGCTGGTTATCGCCGAGCAGTTCGGCACCCTCGCCGCGCTGTATCCCGGCCGCGTCGATCTGGGCCTCGGCCGCGCGCCGGGGACGGACCAGGTCGCCGCACGCGCGCTGCGGCGGACCCTGAACGGCGATTCGGATGCCTTCCCGCAGGATGTGGTGGAGCTCCTGGCGTATTTCCGCCCGGCGGAACCTGGCCAGGCGCTGCGTGCGGTGCCTGGCGCTGGGGAGGATGTCGAGGCCTGGATCCTCGGTTCCAGCACCTTCGGCGCGCAGCTCGCGGCCTATCTTGGCCTGCCCTATGCCTTCGCGTCCCATTTCGCGCCGGCGCAGATGATGGATGCCATAGCGGTATACCGGGATCGCTTCCGGCCATCCGAGCGCCTCGCGGCGCCGCATGTGATGATCGGCGTCAATGTCTTCGCGGCGGACACGGATGCCGAGGCGCGCTTCCTGTTCTCCTCCCTGCAGCAGGCCTTCGTGAACCTGCGCAGCGGTCGCCCTGGCAAGCTGCCGGCGCCGGTCGAAGGCCTGGACGCGCAACTCGACCGTTACGCGCGCGCCATGCTCGACAACGCGTTGTCCTGTTCGGTGGTGGGTTCGCCGGCGACGGTGCGGCAGGGCATCGCCGAGATCGCGGCGCGGACCGGTGCCGATGAACTGATGGTCACCGCCCAGATCCACGACCACGCCGCGCGGCTGCGGTCCTTCGAAATCCTCGCGCAGACGCAGGCTATGGCGAGCGTCGCGGCCTGACGGCTTGACGTCCCTTCCGATCATGGCGTCCTGATACGGGCGAAGCCGGCCGCACCGGCGTCCGACACGCGTGAGGGAGCCCGTCCATGCCCGCCAACACCTGGGACAAGTCCCGCCTGCCGAGCCGCCACACCACCATGGGGCCGGAGCGCGCGCCGCACCGGTCCTACTACTACGCGATGGGCCTGACGAAGGAGGAGATCGAGCAGCCGCTGGTCGGCGTCGCCTCCTGCTGGAACGAAGCGGCACCGTGCAACATCGCGTTGTCGCGCCAGGCGCAGGCGGCGAAGAAGGGCGTGAAGGCGGCGGGGGCGACGCCGCGTGAGTTCACCACTATCACGGTGACCGACGGCATCGCCATGGGGCACCAGTCGATGAAGTCGTCCCTGGCATCCCGCGAGGCCATCGCGGATTCGATCGAACTGACCATGCGCGGCCATTGCTACGACGCGCTGGTCGGCATCGCCGGCTGCGACAAGTCGCTGCCGGGCGTGATGATGTCGATGATCCGGCTGAACGTGCCCTCCGTCTTCATGTATGGCGGGTCGATCATGCCGGGGCGCCACCACGGCCATGACGTGACGGTGCTCGACGTTTTCGAGGCGGTCGGCCAGCACGCCGCCGGCAACATGTCCGATGCCGAGTTGGATGAGCTGGAACGGCACGCCTGCCCCGGGGCCGGCGCCTGCGGCGGCCAGTTCACCGCCAACACCATGGCCTGCGTGTCGGAGATGATCGGCCTCGCCCTGCCATTTTCCGCCGGCGCCCCGGCGCCGAACGAGACGCGCGACGACTACGCCGTGGCGTCGGGCAAGGCGGTGGTGGAATTGATCCGCCGCAACCTGCGCCCGCGCGACATCGTCACGCTGGACGCGCTGCACAACGCCGCGGCGATCGTCGGCGCGACAGGCGGTTCCACCAACGCCGCGCTGCACCTGCCAGCCATGGCGCATGAGGCGGGCATCCGCTTCACCCTGCAGGATGTCGCCGAGATCATGCGCAAGACGCCGCATATCGCCGACCTCAAGCCGGGCGGGAAATACGTCGCGGCTGATGTGTTCCGCATCGGCGGCGTGCCGGTGATCATCAGGGCGCTGCTCGACGGCGGCTATGTGAGGGGCGATTGCCTGACCGTCACGGGCAAGACGCTCGCCGAGAACCACCGCGAGGTCATCGTCCCGAAGGACCAGGATGTGGTGTATCCGACGACCAACCCGATCAGCCCGATCGGCGGTGTCGTCGCGCTGCATGGCAACCTCGCCCCCGAGGGGGCGATCGTGAAGATCGCCGGCATGCACAACCTGCGCTTCGAGGGCACCGCGCTGTGCTTCGATTGCGAGGAAGACGCCTTCGCCGCCGTCGAGGCCCGCGCCTACAAGCCCGGCGACGTCATCATCGTCCGCTACGAAGGCCCCAAGGGCGGGCCAGGCATGCGGGAGATGCTGTCCACCACCTCCGCGATCTACGGCCAGGGCATGGGCGACAAGGTGGCGCTGATCACCGATGGGCGGTTCTCCGGTGCGACGCGCGGCTTCTGCATCGGCCATGTCGGGCCGGAAGCCGCGGTGGGCGGCCCCATCGCGCTGCTGCAGAATGGCGACAGGCTGGTGATCGATGCCGAGAAAGGCACCATCGACATGCTGGTCCCCGATGAGGAGATCGCCCGCCGCCGTGCCGCCTGGAAGCCGCGCGCGCATGACTACAACGCCGGCGCGCTGTGGAAATACGCGCAACTCGTCGGGCCGGCCTATCTCGGTGCCGTGACCAATCCCGGCGGGGCTGCCGAGACGCATTGTTACGCCGACCAGTAGCCACGAAGCCGCCACGGCGGCGCCACAGGCAACGCGCCAGGCTTCCCGTGCGTTGAAGGACAGCGACAGACAGCCATCGCTGTTCCGCACGGGAGACCCTGACGATGACGTCCCGCCTGCTGCTGCCTGTGCTAGCCGGCCTCGGCCTGGCCGGCTGCGTTGCGTATCCGGCACCCCCGCCGCCACCGCCGCGCGTGGTCTATGCGGCCCCTGCGCCCCCGCCGCCGGTGTATGTTGAACCCGTGGAGCGTCGCCGGGTTTGGGTGCCGCGGCGCTGCGATGCCTATGGTCGGTGCTGGGGCGGCCATTGGCGCTGGGTTTGAGGCGGCCGACCACCCGGGCCGTCCTGCGCGGAAGGATGCTCTGATGCGTGTGGTGCCGCCGGCCCTGGCCGTTTTGGCGTCTGTCGCCCTTGGCGGCTGCGTGCAGTATCCGAACGGCACCTGGGGGCCACCCTTGGCCCAGGCGCCGCTGCCGCCCATGGCCTACATGCCGCCGCCCCCACCGCCGGTGGTCTATGCGCCGCCCGCCTATGGCTACAATCCGGGCGTGCCGGTCTATGTCGTGCCGCAGCAGCCGGTCTATGCGGCCCCGCCGGTGAGCATCGGGATCGGGCTTGGCTGGGGCTGGGGTTGGGGTGGCTGGGGGCGCGGCTACTATGGGCGCCCGTATTATGGCCGGCGCTGGTAGACCACGTTTCCAGTGACCGTCAGTGACAGCCGCCGCTCAGCGCAGCGTGGCAATCACCGGCGTGTGGTCCGAAGGCTGCATCTCGCTGCGCGGCATCGTATCCACGTCGCAGGCCTCCAGTCGCTCGGCCAACTCCGGGCTCAGCAGCACATGGTCGATGCGTAGGCCGCGATTTGTTTCGAAGGCGGCGCCGTAATCCCAGTAGGTGAACAGCGTCTCGGCCGGATGCAGCGCCCGCAGCGCGTCGGTCATGCCCAGATGCAGCAGCGCGCGGTATTGCGCCCGGCTTTCCGGCCGCACCAGCGCATCGGTTGGTGGCAGCGCGCCGGGCGCGAGGTCCGCATCGGTCGGGCAGACATTGAAATCGCCGAGCACCGCGAAGGGCGTGAAGGTATCGACACGATCGGCCACCACGCTCCGCAGCCGCTCCATCCAGGCGATCTTGTAGGCGAAGCCCGCCTCCCCGCCGGAATTGCCGTTGGGCAGGTAGATGCCGGCGGCGTTCATGCCGGCCGCATGCACCTCGATGTAGCGGGCATGGCCGTCCTCGGCATCGCCGGGCAGGTCCGTCGCCACGACCTCGAAGGGAATATTGGCGATCACGGCGACGCCGTTGCGCCCGCCGGCCTGGCCGACGGCGCGGGTGGTGTAGCCGAGCGCCTCGAATTCGCCGACCGGCACCTGTTCCTCGGTGCAGCGCGTCTCCTGCAGGAACAGGATCTCCGGCCGCATTCGGCCGAGGAAGCGCGCGACATGGCCGGCCCGCTGGCGGATCGAATTGACGTTGAAGGTCGCGAGTTTCATGCCGCCATCGGTCGGGAGGGGAAGGGCGCACCATACCCCCCGCGCCGAAGCCGCGGTCAAGCCGCGCCGCGGCGCCCTATGCAGCGACCGCCATCGCCATGCAGGCGAGGAAGACGCCGATCCTCAGAATGATCGCAGACAGGACGCCGGGTTCGCGAAGCGGGTCGGCCATCGAAGACTCCTCCGGTTGGCTTCGCCGCGTGCTGTGCTTCCTGGGGCAGCATAAAAGTCAGCAATGCTGACCTGCAACAAAATTGCTGCGATGCACCAAATCGTCAACCGACCGAAAAGGATGTCCCGCAGCCGCAGGCCGACACCGCCTGCGGGTTACGGATGGCGAAATGTGCGCCAATCAGCTCCTCCGCCCAGTCGAGTTCCGCCCCGGCCAGCAGGTCGAGGGAGACGGGGTCCACGAAAACCCGGCCCGACCCGTCGCCGACCACCAGATCCTCCTCGGCGGGGGCGTCCTCCAGGCCGAACTTGTACTGGAAACCCGAGCAGCCGCCGGCTTCGACCGCCAGGCGCAGCCCGGCTTCGGGCCGGCCTTCGCGCGTCGCGATGTCGGTGATCTGGGCGTGGGCGCGCTCGGTCACGCGGAAGGCGGGGGCGGTGATGGACCCATCGGGCATGGCGGTCGGACTCCTTGGCACCCAAGATAGGCGTTCGCCGCGCCAGTTCCAACGCGGCCGTGCGGTTGCCGGGCCAGGGGAGGGGGTGCTACGGCCCCCGCCATGGTTTTGGCACCCTATGCCGTCCGGCCCGAGACCTCCCGCGGAAGGCTGCATCCGGAAGCGGGGGGCGATGCGCGCTCGCCCTTCCAGCGGGACCGCGACCGCATCGTGCACGCCACCGCCTTCCGGCGGCTCCAGTACAAGACGCAGGTCTTCGTCTATCACGAGGGTGACCATTTCCGCACGCGGCTGACGCATTCCATCGAGGTGGCGCAGATTGCCCGTTCGATCGCCCGGCTGCTGATGCTGGACGAGGATCTGGCCGAGGCGCTGGCGTTGGCGCATGACCTTGGCCATCCGCCCTTCGGCCATGCCGGCGAGGATGCGCTGAATTCCTCGATGAAGCCCTATGGCGGCTTCGACCACAACGCGCAGTCGCTCAAGGCGGTGACGCTGCTGGAAACCCGCTATGCCGGCTTCGACGGGCTGAACCTGACGTGGGAGACGCTGGAGGGCCTGGCCAAGCACAATGGCCCGCTGCGCCGCCCGGCACCCTACATCGCCGAATACGATGCCCGGCACCCGCTCGGCCTCGACACCCATGCGAGTGCCGAGGCGCAGGTCGCCGCGTTGGCGGACGACATCGCCTACAACAACCATGACCTGGATGATGGGCTGCGTGCGCGGCTGTTCACGCTGGAGGAAGTCGGCGCGCTGCCGCTGATCGGCGATGCACTGGCCGAGGCGCGGGCCGCCACCCCGGACATGCCGGCCGATCGCGTGGCCCCCGAGACGATCCGCCGCGTGATCAACATGATGGTCGGCGACGTGGTGGCCGAGACGCGCCGGCGGATCGCCGCGCTGGCCCCGGCCACGGTGGACGACATTCGCCGATCCAGCGGGCCGGTCGTGGCGTTCTCGCCCCGCATGGCCGAGGCGAACCTCGCGCTGCGCGACTTCCTGTTCACCCGCATGTACCGCCACTGGCGAGTCAACCGCACCATGGCGAAGTCGAAGCGCGTGGTGCAGGTGCTGTTCAGCCTGCTGCATGGCGGGCCGCAGATGCTGCCCCCCGCCTGGCGCAGCCGTGCCGGCGATGCCGGCAGCGCGCGCTGCGCCCTTGTGGTGTGCGACTACATTGCCGGCATGACCGACCGCTATGCGCTGGAGGAACACCGTCGCATGACCGACCCGGACGTGCCGGGATAACGTCGGGCCTCTCTCATTCCATTCCGTCGACGGTTCGGTTAGCCTGCCTGGCAGGCGGGCAGGCGGAGGGAGTGGTTCGATGAGCGGATCAGCCGACGACAGCGCCAAGCGGGCAGCCCCCCAGGGCAACCTGACCAGTGGGCGACCGAAACGCTCGAGGCGCGAGTATCGCGAATTCGACGTCGCGGAAGCCTGGGACAGCTTCGCCGCCGAGGAACAGAGCGGCGACCATGATGACCATTCCGCCCAATGCCGCGCGGTCATTTTCGTCGACAGCGACGAGTTCGACTCCGATCCCGAAGGCTATGAAGGCCAGACCGGCAACGGCCACGGCCATGCGGAGATGGATGCGCTCGACTTCCTGATCGCCAGCATGGGCAATGAGGCGGTGGCAGAGGTGCTGCAGGAAGGCGCGGTGACGCTGGACTTCGTCGGCAAGCCGTGTTGCGTGCAATGCTCGACGATGCTGGGCCTGCTCAACATCGGGCCGCGGACGCCGGCGACCAGGAAGTCCCGCAACACCATGCTCGCCGGCGGGGCGTGGTCGGTATCGCTGCGCCTCAAGACCTTCCTGACGGACAAGTGGAACATGAAGGAGTCCGACATCCAGGACTTCGCCGTGATGGACCAGAACCGCTTCAACAGGACGCTGTAGCGTCCGCCCGTCACCGGTTCTGCCCGGCCGATGCGGGGCCGCATCGGTGGCATTGGTTCCGTGGCGGGGGTCCTGCGGGCCCGGACCGGCGGCAATTCGTCGTCGGGTGGGCCAGGGTGGCTACGCCCCGGCGCCGGCATGGCGTATCAAGCGCCCCGACATCCCTGCCTGAGTATGCAATGACCGAAAACATCTTCGCCCTGCTGACGCAGGAGGTTCGCGGCGTGCTGGCCGCCCTGGTGCCCGAACTGCCGCCCGAGGCGCTGGCCCGCGTGCAGGTCGAACCGCCGCGCGACGCCGCGCATGGTGACATGGCGACCAATGCGGCGCTGGTCGCGGCCAAGCCGGCGCGGATGCCGCCGCCGAAGCTTGCCGCCGCGCTGGCTGAGAAGCTGGTCGCCCTGCCCATGGTCACCGAGGCGACACCCGCCGGGCCGGGCTTCGTGAACCTGCGCCTGAACGAGGATTTCCTGCGTGCTCAGGTGCCGACCGTGCTGCGGGCGGCCGAAGCCTACGGCAACAGCACGCTTGGCGCCGGGGTGCGGGCGAATGTCGAATACGTCTCGGCCAACCCGACTGGGCCGATGCATGTGGGCCATTGCCGCGGCGCCGTGGTGGGCGATGCGCTGGCCAATCTGATGGCCAAGGCCGGCTGGCACGTCACCAAGGAATACTACGTCAACGATGCCGGCAACCAGGTCGCTGCCCTCGCCTGGGCGTCCTACTGGCGCTACCTGCGCGCCATCACCCTCGATGCCGATGAATGGAATGCCGAGAACACCGAGCAGCGCTTCGGCGTGACGCTGCAATACCGCGGCGACTACCTGGTCGCCGTGGGCGATGCGCTGGCTGAACGTTTCGGCGCGGGGCTGATGCCGAAGCGCCTTCAAGGCGGGGTCGTGCCGGAGGAGGAGACGGTGTCCGCCTATGCCCCCGCGCTGGAACGCGGCTGGTTGGTGCGGACGGCGTGGCTCGACACAGCGCGCGAGATCGCGGTCGCGATGATGCTGGCCGAGATCCGCGAGGACCTCGCCTTGCTCGGCGTCGCGCAGGATGTCTTCACATCGGAACGCGCATTGGTCGAGGCCGGCGCGGTGGAAGGCGCGGTGCGCCTGCTCGAGGAAAAGGGCCTGATCTACGAAGGCGTGCTGGAGCCGCCGAAGGGCAAGACGCCCGATGATTGGGAACCGCGCCCGCAGACGCTGTTCCGCGCCACCGATTTCGGCGACGACGTGGACCGCCCGCTGCGCAAATCCGATGGCACCAACACATATTTCGCCAACGATATCGCGTATCACGCGGACAAGGTCCGCCGTGCGCAGCAATTGCTGATCGACGTCTGGGGCGCGGATCATGGCGGCTATGTCTCGCGCATGCAGTCGGCGGTTCGCGCCATCTCGGACAACGAGGTGCCGCTCGAGATCGTGCTGTGCCAGATCGTGCATGTGATGAAGGCCGGCGAGCCCGTGCGCATGTCCAAGCGCGCCGGCACCTACATCACGCTGCGCGACCTGATCGAGGAAGTTGGCCGCGACGCGGTGCGCTTCACCATGCTGACGCGGAAGTCCGACGCGCAGATGGAATTCGACCTCGACAAGGTGGTCGAGCAGTCGCGCGACAATCCGGTCTTCTACGTGCAGTACGCCCATGCGCGGTGCCGCTCGGTGCTGCGCCAGGCGGAGGCCACGGACGCCGCGCTGACGGCCGATCTCGCGGCGGTGCCGCTCGCCGCGCTGGCCGATCCGGCCGAGATGGCACTGATCCGACGCATCGCCGCTTGGCCGCGCACGGTGGAATCGGCCGCAACAGCGCGTGAGCCGCACCGAATCGCCTTTTATCTGGCGGACTTGGCCGGGGACTTTCATGTATTGTGGAACCGTGGTCGCGACGATTCGACGCTGCGGTTCATCCGGGCGGAGGATCCGGCGGCCACGAAGGCCAGGCTGGCCCTCGTCGCCGCGACGGCGACGGTGATCCGCTCGGGCCTCGGCGTCATGGGGGTGACGCCGGTGGAGGAAATGCGCTGACGGCCTGGCCCATGGCCCCGGGCCCGGTCAGGGGGGGTGGGGCGTGACAGATGTACCGGTGCCATCCTATCGCGTGCGGCCATCCGATGATGGCGGGCCGCCTTGGCGCATGCTCGCCTTTGGCGGCGGCCTGGCGGCCGTGCTGGTGGTTGGTGGCGCTGCCTGGTGGGGCTTGAGCCATGTCGGCGGGCAGCGATCGGTGCCGCTGATCGAACCCGATCCGCGGCCCTTCAAGGTTCGCCCGGATGATCCGGGCGGGCTGCGCGTGCCGAACCAGGACGAATTGATCTTCGAGCGCAACCGCGGCAGCAACGCGCAGCCGCCCGGCGCGCGCCTGGCGCCGGAACCCGAATCGCCGAGCATCGAGGCGCTGCGCGCCCAGGTGGCTCAGCCCGCGCCGCGACCGGCCGCAACGACCCCGGCGGCACCCGCCGTCGCGCCGCAGCCACAGGTCGCGGCGCGGGCGGGAGCACCGGCGGCCGCCACATCGGCGGCACCCGCGCCGGCCGTCTCCACTCCGGCCGCCACCGCGCCTGCGGCGACCCCCGTCGCGTCCCGGCCCGGCCCGGCGCCGAATGGCCGGATCCGGGTTCAACTGGGCGCGCTGACCTCCGAGGAGGCAGCCCAGAGCGAGTGGGAACGACTGGCGCGCCGCCACGCAGACCTGCTCGGCGCCTTCCGCCCGCAGGTCGTGAAATTCGAGCGGGACGGGCAGGCGACGCTGTACCGGCTGCGCACCGGCGGCTTCGCCGATGTCGCCGCGGCCCAGTCCTTCTGCGAGCAGGCGCGCGCCAAGCAGATGCCCTGCACCGTGATCCGCTGACGCGTCTGCCGTGACCCCGCTTGCCGCCATCATCGGCCTGTCCGGCCATCGCCTGACGGCCGAGGAGGCCACGCTGCTGCGCGACCGGCGCCCGGCGGGCGCCATCCTGTTCGCCCGCAACGTGGCCGACCCGGCGCAGCTGCGCGCCCTGACCGGGCAGGTCCGCGACATCCTCGGCGCCGATGCGCCGATCCTGGTGGACCAGGAGGGCGGCCGCGTCGCCCGGCTCAAGCCGCCGCATTGGGAACGCTTCCCCCCCGCCGCGGCCTTCGAGCACGCGCCGGAGGCTGCCTTGCGCGCCAATGCCGAACTACTCGGCGGCATCTGCCGCGATGCCGGCCTCGACGTGGTCTGCGCTCCGGTGCTGGACCTGCGGCTACCCGGCGCGCATGGCGTGATCGGCGACCGAGCCTTCGCCGAGGACCCGTCCACGATCGCCCGGCTCGGCGCAGCCTTCGTCGCCGGGTTGCAGGCGGCCGGCACGATTCCGGTGATCAAGCATATTCCCGGGCATGGCCGGGCGCTGGCTGACAGCCACCATGAATTGCCGCGTGTGGCGGCATCGGCGGCGGATCTGGCGGCTGATATCGAACCGTTCCGGGTGCTGGCCGGGTCCGGCGCCTGGGCGATGACCGCCCATGTGCTCTATGAGGCCTGGGATCGGGCCTTGCCCGCCACCATCTCCCCCGCGGTGATCAGGGACATCATCCGTGGCGAGATCGGTTTCGAGGGCGTGTTGGTGACGGATGACCTGGCCATGGGCGCACTGTCCGGCGCGTCGAACGACCTTGCCGGCGCGGTGCTGGCGGCGGGCTGCGACTTGGTGCTGCATTGCACCGGGCGGCTGCCCGACACCGCGGCGCTGCTGGCGTCCTGCCCACCGCTGACCGACCGTGCGGCCGAACGGATGGCGCAGGCCCGCGCCATCACCGAGGCCTTCCATTCACGCCGGCCCGAGGCGCTGCGCGCCCTGCGCGACGGCGCCCTGGGCGCCCTGGCAGCGGCCGCCCCCGGCGAAGACCCGACCGCACGGCCCGCCTGATGCCCGAATGGCTGCCGGAAGTAGCGGCGGCGGTCATCGCCGCCGTCCTCGCCATCGCGCTGCATGAGGCGGCGCACGGCTATGCCGCGCTGTGGCTCGGTGACGACACGGCGCAGCGCGCCGGCCGCATCAGCATCAACCCGCTGCGCCATGTCGATCCCTTCGGCACGCTGATCCTGCCGGGCATCATGGTGATCGGGCAGTTGCTGGCGATGGGGCAGGTGCAGGGCGTGTTCGGCTGGGCGAAGCCGGTGCCGGTGAATATCTGGCAATTGCGCAACCCGCGATGGGGCATGGTGCTGGTGGCCGCCGCCGGGCCGGCGGCCAATGCGTTGATCGCCTTCGCCGCCGCCCTGCTGGCCCATGCGGTGATGGCCGGGCAGGACGCGCTGGGCCCGGATGCGACGCGGTATCTGCTGCGTTTCGCGGGGCTTCTGATCATCTCCAACCTCGTGCTGGGCCTGTTCAACCTGCTGCCGCTGCCGCCGCTCGATGGCGGACGGATCATGGTGGGGCTGTTGCCGCGCGGGCCGGCCATGGCGCTGGCCCGTGTCGAGCCATACGGCATCCTGATCGTGCTGCTGGGGCTGTTCATCCTGCCGATGGCGATGCCGTCCTGGGATCCCATGCGGCTGTTCCTGAATGCCATCGTCGCCCCCGCCTTCGACCTGGTCCTGCAACTGGCCGGGCATGGGGGCGGCGGATGAGCGAGTCACTGCATATCAGCCTCGATGGCTTCGAGGGGCCGCTTGACCTGCTGCTGGAACTGGCACGGTCGCAGAAGGTCGATATCGCGCGCATCTCGATCGTCGCCCTGGTGGACCAGTATCTCGCGGTGATCGAGGGCGCGCGGCGCGTGCGCCTGGAACTCGCCGCCGATTGGCTGGTCATGGCGGCCTGGCTCGCCTGGCTGAAATCCCGCCTGCTGATCCCGCCGGAGGAAGCCGAGGGCGAGGATGCCGAGGTGCTGGCCGAACAACTCGCAGAACGGCTGGTCGAGCTGGAACGCATGCGCGCCGCAGCATTGTGGCTGAACCGGCGGCCCTGGCTCGGACACGACGTCTTCGCCCGGGGCGCGCCGGAAAGCCTGCGGGTCGAGGACCGTTCCGGCCTGCATGCCGACCTGCCGTCGCTGCTGCAGGCCTATGTCGCGGCACGGCGGCGGGCGCTGGCGCGGCGGCCCTATCGACCCAAGCCGCGCAAGCTGTTCTCGGTGCAGGAAGCGCTGGAGCGGCTGACCCGGCTGGTTGGCGCCTTGCCGTCCTGGACGGTGCTGCAGGGCTTCCTGCCGGATACCATCCTCGATCCGCTGGAACGTCGCGCCGCTCTTGCCAGCACGTTGATTGCAGGGTTGGAGATGGCGCGCGGCGGCGGGATCGAGATGCGCCAGGATGAGGCCTTCGGCCCGATCATGGTGCGCCGCCGGGCCGAGGAGGGTGCCGCGGATGAACAACCAGGCTGAGGAGCCCGATCCGGAAGGGCCGGGAGCCGCCCCGGCGCCCGGGATTGAAGGCGCCATGGGTGAATTGCCGGCCGACCCGGCCGCGCCCGGCATCGCGGGGGCCGTGCCGCCGGACGCCATGCCAGCGGCCGGGGAGCCGGCGTCGGCGGCCGCCGCCACCGAAGAAGGGCCGGACCCGGATCTGCTCGGCACCGCCGTCCGGCTGGCGGAGGCGCTGGTCTATGCCTCCGACCGCCCTGTCACGCCCGCCATGCTCGGCGCCATCCTGCCGGACGGCCTGACCGCGGGCATGGTCATGGCCGCCCTGGCCGAAGCCTGCGAGGGCCGCGGCGTCGTGCTGACCGAGGTGGCCGGCGGCTGGGCCTTTCGCACGGCACCGGACCTCGCGCAGCGGCTGACCAAGGTGGTTCAGGCGCCGCGCCGCCTGCCGCGCGCGGCGATGGAGGCACTGTCCATCATCGCCTACCACCAGCCCTGCACGCGCGGGGAGATCGAGGAGATCCGCGGCGCCGCCCTGGCGCAGACCACGCTGGAAGCGCTGCTCGAACTCGGCCTTGTGGCGCCGCGCGGCCGGCGCGAAGTGCCGGGTCGTCCGACGCTGTGGGGCACCACGCCGAAATTCCTGGAGCAGTTCGGGCTCAAGGCGCTTGGGGACCTGCCACGCAAGGAGGAATTGGTGACCGCCGAGACGGGGCCGGCACTGCCGGGGCTCGCGACCGCCGGGGAAGAACCGCCGCCTGGGCCGCCGGCCGAAGGCGAAGCACCGGCCACGGACGACGAAACCCCGCCGCCCCCGGCCGCGCCGTGACCCGATTCCCGCCCGGCATCACCGAGCCCTTGGCGAACCGAAGGCCCGCCGCGAGCGCACGACGCGACCGCGCCCATTCCCGCCAAGCCACCAGCGCGTGGCGCGAAGGCAAGCCGGCCGGATGGCCGGCGCCCGCCGTCTGAGGGCATCAACACCGTGTCTCTCGAATTTCACGACATCCGCCATGCCTACGGCGCCCAGACGGTGCTGCGCGGCATCGACCTGTCCGTCGCGCCGGGGGAGATCGTCTGCCTGCTTGGCGCGTCGGGCTGCGGCAAGACGACGCTGTTGCGGCTCGCGGCGGGGCTTGAGCCCTTGCAGGCCGGGCGAATCGACCTGGGTGGCCAGGTGATCGCCGAGCCGGGCCGGGACGTGCCGCCGGAACGCCGCGGCGTCGGCTTCGTCTTCCAGGACTACGCGTTGTTCCCACATCTGACCGTGGCGGAGAATGTCGCCTTCGGCCTTCGCTTCGCCCCGCGCGGCGAACGCGGCTGGCGGGTGATGGATGCACTCGCCCGCGTCGGGCTCGAAGCCTACCAGGCGTCCTTCCCGCATATGCTGTCGGGTGGGCAGCAGCAGCGCGTGGCGCTGGCGCGGGCGCTGGCACCGCGCCCGGCGGTGCTGCTGCTGGACGAGGCATTCGCCAGCCTCGACGCCCGCCTGCGCGAACAGGTCCGCGACGACACGCTGCACGTGCTGCAGACCTCCGGCATCGCCACCCTGCTGGTGACCCACGATTCGGAGGAGGCGATGTTCATGGGCGATCGCATCGCCCTGATGCGGGAGGGGCGCATCCTGCAGCTGGGCCCGCCCGAGGCGCTGTATTTCGGACCGGCCAACCGCTACGTCGCCACCTTCCTCGGCGAGGTGAATCGCCTGCCGAGCCGCGTGCAGGGCGGCCTGGCCACCACCGCGATCGGTGCGCTGCCAGCCGCGGGACTGGCCGAAGGCAGCGCGGTGGATGTGCTGGTGCGCCCGGAGGGGCTGCGACTGGGCGCCCAGCCCGCCCGGACCGCCCAGGAGGCGGAAGTCGAGGCCTGCCGATTGCTCGGCGCCACCACGATGGTTCACCTGTCGCTGCCCGACGGCGCGGGGGGACTGCTCCATTTGCATGCGCGATTGCCGCCCGGGCGGCGCCTGTCGCGTGGCGAACGCGTAACGGTCGCGATTGATCCCGAGCGGGCCTTCGTCTTTCCGCCCGAGGCACCCTAGATAACCTCCGCCGCATTGGCGGCGTGCCGGCTTCCTGCTAACGGGGCGTCCCCTGCCGGCAGAGACAACGCCGGGGGAGAAGGAGCGCATGTTCGACCTCGCCTGGTCAGAGATCGCCTTGATTGCCGTGGTGGCGCTCGTCGTCATCGGGCCCAAGGACCTGCCCGATGCCATCAAGGGCGTGGCGAAGGGCATCCAGTCCCTGCGCCGCAAGGTTGCCGAGTTCCAGCAGCAGGCCGATGAGCTTGTGCGGGAAGCGAAGCTCGACGACGTGCGCAACCAGATCGCCGATGTGCGCAACACCATCAGCGACATCCGCAACTTCGACATCAAGGGTCAGATCGAGAAGGCGGTGGATGGCGACGGATCCGTCCGCAAGGCCTTCGAAGACCCGATGATGGGGGGTTCGACCTACACCCCGCCGCCGGCCTATGAGCCGCCGCCGGTGCCCGACAATGCGCCGGCCTTCGTGCCGCCTGACGTGGCGCGCTGGGCGGCGCCGCCGCGACCCTTGCCGCCGGCACCCGAGCCGGCGCCGGCCCCCGCCTTCGTGCCGCCCGACGCGCCGGCGCCGGTCCTGCCCGCCGCGGAGGCGTTGCCGCCGCCCGAGCCGGCACGGCCTTCCCCCTCCACCCCGAGCGTGTAGGGGACTGCTTCCTTGGCTTCGAATACCGACGACGACGATCCCATCAACGACAAGCCGATGCCGTTGATGGACCACCTCAAGGAACTGCGCACGCGGGTCCTATGGTCGGTCGGCGCCTTCATCATCGCGTTTGCCGCCTGCTATTATTTCTCCCGGCAGATCTACGCCTTCCTGGCGGAGCCGCTGGCGAACATCCTGGCGCATCAGTCGGGCGGCGAGCGGCGGATGATCTTCACCGCGCTGTACGAGGCGTTCTTCACCTACCTGAAGGTGGCCTTCTTCGGTGCGGTGTTCATCAGCTTCCCCATCTGGGCGACGCAGCTGTGGCTGTTCATCGCGCCGGGGCTGTACCGGTCCGAGAAGCGGGCGATCTATCCGTTCCTGCTCGCCTCGCCCTTCCTGTTCCTGCTGGGGGCGGCGCTCGCCTACTACTTCATCTTTCCGCTGGCCTGGAAATTCTTCATCTCCTTCGAGACGCCACCGGGTTCGGGCGGAATCCCGATCCAGCTGGAAGCGAAGGTCGGCGAGTATCTCTCGCTCGTGATGCATATGATCCTGGCCTTCGGGATCGCCTTCCAGCTGCCGGTGCTGCTGACGCTGCTGGTCAAGGTCGGCATCGTGAATGTCGACACACTGCGCAAGGGGCGGCGATACGCCGTGGTGGGGATGTTCGTGGTGGCCGCGGTGATCACGCCGCCGGACATCATCAGCCAGATCGGCCTCGCCGTGCCGTTGATCCTGCTCTACGAGCTGTCGATCTTCGCGGCGCGGTGGGTGGCGCCGAAGCGCGACGACGACGCCTGAGGGGTGCCGGGCCATGCATGATATTCGCGTAGTGCGCGCCGATCCCGCGGCTTTCGATGCCGCGCTGGCGCGACGGGGCATCGAGCCCGTATCCACGGCGATCCTGGCGCGCGACGAGGCGCGCCGCACCGCCCAGACCGTGCTGCAGGAGAAGCAGTCGCGCCGCAACGCCATCGCCAAGGAGATCGGCATGGCGAAGCGCCAGGGTGGCGACACCGCCGCCCTGGAAGCCGAGGCGATCGCGCTGCGCGATGATATGACCGCGTTGGAGGCCACCGCATCCGAGGCTGAGCGCGAGCAGACCGCGCTGCTCGAGATCCTGCCCAATACCCTCGACCCCGAGGTCCCCGACGGCACCGACGAAACCGCCAACGTCGTCCTGCACCAGAACGGCGACATCCCGGCCTATTCCTTCCTGCCGAAGCAGCATTTCGAGCTCGGCGAGGCGCTCGGCCTGATGGATTTCGGCACCGCGACGAAGATCGCCGGCGCCCGCTTCACCATCCTGAAGGGCACGCTCGCACGGCTGGAACGCGCGCTTGGCCAGTGGATGCTGGCGCTGCACACCGAGGCGCATGGCTACACCGAGGCGTCCGTCCCGCTGCTGGTCAACGATGCCGTCGCCTATGGCACCGACAAGCTGCCGAAATTCGCCGACGACCTGTTCCGCACCACCGATGGCCGCTGGCTGATCCCGACCGCCGAGGTGCCGCTGACCGGTTTCGCGATGGACGCCATCATCCCCGAGGCCGAATTGCCGATGCGCCTGACCGCGCTGACGCCCTGCTTCCGGTCGGAAGCCGGCAGCGCCGGGCGCGACACGCGCGGGATGCTGCGCCAGCACCAGTTCTGGAAGGTGGAGATGGTCACCATCACCACCCCGGAGCAATCGAGCGAAGAACACGAACGCATGACGCGTTGCGCCGAGCGGGTGCTGAGCGATCTCGGCCTGACCTGGCGGCGGGTGTTCCTGTGTGCCGGCGACACCGGCTTCGGCGCGGCGCGGACCTATGACCTCGAGGTCTGGCTGCCGGGGCAGCAGGCCTGGCGGGAGATCTCCTCCTGCTCCAACACGCGGGACTTCCAGGCGCGGCGGATGAATGGCCGGTTCAAGCCGAAGGAAGGCAAGGGCAATGTGTTCCTGCACACGCTGAACGGGTCGGGCGTCGCGGTAGGCCGCGCACTGATTGCGGTGATGGAGACCTATCAGCAGGAGGACGGCAGCATCACCGTCCCGGATGTGCTGCTGCCCTTCATGGGCGGGCTCGGCCGCATCGGCTGATCGGCCGCGGACACCACATCCGCCAGTGATCTTCGGCCTGATGCATCGCATCGGGCCGCAAGCGCGAAGCGCGACCGCGCCCAGACCATCATTCGCCGCCGTGCAGCGGTGCAGGGCGCACAAGTCAAGGCGGCGCCTGAGGCTTCAAACGATCGCCAGGAAATCGTCCCAGGCGACGCTGTTCAGAAAGCTGTAATTCGCCGCCGTGTAGTCCGCCTGCACGCCATTGATCGGCAGATTGATGCTCAGGCCCTCGGCCTCCGGGACGGTGCTGGCGATGGCGATCACCGCATCGCGCACCGCGTCGATCACCGCAGCCGAGGCATTGTCCAGCGCAACGGTCGCGGTGCGCGACATCACATTCTCCATGAAGTCCACGATGTCGCGCCACGGTGCCGTATCGCCTGACGGGAAGCGATGCGCCGCCGCGGCAGCTTCCGAAATCTTGGTCTTGTCGGCCGCGCTGGCCGCGAGCGCGGTCGTCACGAAGCCATCCAGCGCGGTATCGACTGCGTCGAGCTTCGCAGTGGACAGGGCCGACAGCGTGATGTCGTTCTGGCCCGCGAAGGCCGCGCCATATGCCGAGACGATCGACTGGGCGAGCTGCACATCCGTCATGTTCGGGTTGAGCTTCAACGCCGTGAGGAAGGTGTTGTAGGCCCAGCCATCGCCGGGCTCGTTCTCCTCGGACCCGATGAAGACATCGGTCAGGTCGCGCAGCGCGAAGGCGACCTCGGCCATCGCCATCTGGCAGGCGTCGAAGCCGATGATGTCGAACTTGGCGACGGAGGAGGCATCGACCGCGGCCCGGATCTCGTTCAGCTTCAGATTGTCGCCGGCGCTCGCGTCATCCCAGGCCGCGCCAGCCAGGCCGCCGCCATGGTCCCAAATCACCAGACCGTAGTTCTGGGCGGGAGCATTGGTCTTGGCCCAGTCGATGAAGCCGGTCAGGTTCGCACCATCGCCCATGTTCAGCTCGCCGAGCGAGGTCGCGGCGTTGCTGAGCGAGGTGACGGTGGCGTTGGCGCCGTCGGCGACGATCTGGGCGCGGCGCGTATCGGTCCAGTTGCCGCTGGCGCTGGTGAAGCCGGCGGCGCGGTCGACCATCACCATGATGTTCACGCTGGCTGGCAGGCCCATCACGGATTCCATCTCGTTCAGGTCGGACAGTGCGAAGGGTTCGAGGTTGTTGTCCCCCGCGATGTAGACCATCAGCGTCCAGGTATCGGCCGGCGCGGCGGCGGAGGTGGTGAAGTCGAGCGTCGAGCCGCCGCCGATGCCGGCGAAGGAATTGCCGACGATGTCCTTCACCGCACCGGCATCGATGCTGACCTTGTAGCTCGTATTGGCAACCAGGTTGGCGGTGGGATTCACCGTCATCACCTCGCCCGAGAAGCTGACCTGCGGGTCGCCGATCGGGATCAGGATGTCGGCGAAGCCGGTGCGGGCGATGTGGATATTGCCGGTGCCCGCGCGCACCGCTTCGTCGAACAGGAAGGTCAGGTTGCTGCCGACGCCGACCCCGGTCGCGTTGTCGAAGGGGCTCATCGCGACCAACTGCGGCGCGGTGGAATCGGCGCCGTTCACCGTGTTAACATCGAGCTTGAAGGTACCGGTGCCGGAATTGCCGCTGCGCACGGCGATATAGGCGTTGCCGGTATAGCCCGACAGGAAGCTCGCCTGGCTGTCGAGCGAGCCCGGCACGTCCGGGGTCACCTGCGTCTGCAGCGACACACCCTGGCCGTCGAAGACGCCGATGATGCGCGCATCGACCAGCGTGCCGTTGCCCAGCGGCGCACCCAGCATGTTGGCGACGTAGGACACGCCGTAATCCACATGCAGGCGGACCCAGTCCACATCGCCGACGAA
This sequence comes from Roseomonas sp. CAU 1739, assembly GCF_039839775.1. NCBI lineage: Bacteria > Pseudomonadati > Pseudomonadota > Alphaproteobacteria > Acetobacterales > Roseomonadaceae > Roseomonas > Roseomonas sp. CAU 1739. The sequence continues at coordinate 17,520 of NZ_JBDOQQ010000011.1, read as the reverse complement.
ATCGATGTTGCCGGCATACAACGCACCATCCGCGATGACATTCGCCGTGGTGGTGTAGTTCGCCGCGACATCGGTGGTCGGCGCGGTGGTCTCGACCGACAGGCGATAGGTGCCGGCGTCGCTGCCATACCCGCCGGCAGCAATGAAATAGACACCCGAGACGGTCGGGCGGAAGATCGTCTGCGCATCCAGCGTGCCCGGCGCATCGTCGTTCGGCGTGCCGGGCAGCAGCGTGCCGACGCTGTTGTAGAGGCCGACGATGCGCGGGTCGATCAGCGTGCCGTTGCCGCTCGATTCGCCGCGCAGGTTGATGGCATAAGTCGTGCCGGCCACCAGGTTGACCGCGAACCAATCCTCGTCGAAGGCGGAATTGATCGTGTTGACGACATTGCCGCCGACGGCGACCAGCCCGCTGGTGGCGATGGTGTTGCTGATGGCATCGACCACATTGCCGACCGTGCGGACCGACAGCAGGTAGTCGCCGATCAGGTCGCCATAGCCAGCGGCACCAATGAAGTGGTTGCCCGTATAGCCCGCGGTGAAGGTCACGCGGCTATTGAGGGATTCACCGTAATCGTCATTGCCGCTGTTCGGCAGCAGCGTGCCGAGCGTGTTGTAGACACCGGTGATGATCGTGTCGGTCAGCGCAACGGGGCTGTTGCCGTCGCTGCTCAGCTCGATCGTGTAGACCTGTCCGGCGGTCAGCGCGACGCGGAACCAGTCCTGGTCGCCGGCGCTGTCGATACGGCTGGACACCAGGCCGCCCACCGCGATCACGCCGGTCGTCGCCGTGGTCGCCGAACGATCGGGCGGCGTGACGTCGACGACGCTCAGCTTGTAGGTACCAGTGCCCGTCCCGTAGCCGCCCGCGGCGATGAACACCGTCCCGCCCGGCGAGGTGATGGTGACGCGCGAATTGACCCCCGTGCCGAAATCGTCATTCGCGGTGCCTTCGATCAGCGTCCCGTCACCGTAGTACAGGCCGCGCAGGAAGGGATCGGCCAGCACCGTGCCATCCCCGGCCTGGCCTTCCAGGTCGATCCGATAGGTACGCCCAGGCAGCAGCGCAGCCCGGAACCAGTCCACGTCATTGGCGGTATCGACGCGGCCGAGAACGCTGCCCCCCACCACGGCGGCCGCGGTGGTATTCAGGTTCGCCAAGACATCGAGCGGCGTTGCCACGCTGCGCACCGCGACGCGGTAGGACCCGATGCCGCCCGTCGCGTCCTGCGCCTCGATGAAATAGGTGCCGCTCGACCCCGGCGTGAAGGTCAGCCGGCTGTTGAGACCGAGCCCACTGTCGTCGTCGGAACTGCTGGCGACGACGACCCCCGCCGCATTGCGGATGGACGCGATCAGCGGGTCGTCGAGCGTGCCGTGCCCGGTGGCAAGGCCCAGCATCTCGACCGTGTAATGCACGCCGGCGGTCAGGGTCACCTTGAGCCAGTCGGCGTCGCTGCCGCCCTCGATCCGCCCCACCGTGCCGACGCCGTTCACCGCGACAGCGGTGACTGACGCGGTGCTCGCCGCCACATCGGCCGGCGTGATGTCGAGGACGCGCAGATTGAAGGTGCCAGTCAGTCCGGCATAGGCGGCGACGTCGATGGTGTGCGTGCCGGTGCTCTCGGCGAGGAAATCCACCCGCGAGTCGAAGGTGCCGGGCGCATCGTCATTGCCGGTGAAGGGCTGCAGCACGCCGCCGGCATCGCGGATGCCGCGGATGACAGTGTCGGACAAGGTGCCATTGCCGCTGTCGAAGCCACGCATTTCGACGCGATACAGATGCCCCGCCGTCAGCGCGACCTTGTACCAGTCGGCGTCGCCGGCCAGGCCAATGCGCCCCTGCACGCCGAGTGCGCCGAGCGCCACCGTGGCCAGGGTGTTGCCGGCGGCAGGGATGTCGGCGGCCGTCAGGTCGGTGACCGCGAGGGCGTAGCTGCCGACCGAGACGTTATCCGCGTTGGTGGCGTCGATGTAGTAGGTGCCGGTCGTCACCGGCGTGAACAGAAGCAGGCTGTCCAGGTTCTCGTTCGGCACGACGTCGTCCTGCGTCGTGCCGGGGATGAAGACGCCGGCGCTGTTGAAGATACCGCCGATGAAGGGGTCGGCCAGGGTGCCGGACCCGCTCGACAGGCCGAACAGGTCGATCTGGTAGGTCCGGCCGGCGATCAGGGTGACGCGGAACCAATCCTCGTCAGCGCCGCTGTCCACGGTCGAAAAGACCAGGCCGTTGACGCGCAGTGTCCCCGTGGTCGCGGTGTTCGCGGTCTGCAGGTCAGCCATGGCGTCTTCTCCGGCCCACTCACGGGCGCGGGAGGCTGCGCTGCGCGCATTCCAAACGTCAAGCGGAACGTTCCTGTGGCGCGATAGGCTGTGATCCGGATCAATCCCTGGTATCGAAGGGCAGGGTGATGGTCTCGCCGAAGGCCGGAATGCGGAAATCCACGTCGCCGCGCAGGGCGGCAAGGCGCTCGGCGGGTTCGCCGATTGCTTCCCGTGTCAGCTTGAAGACCCCGAAATGCATGGCGATCGAGGTCCTGGCGTGCAGCGCGCGATGGGCGCGCAGGGCTTCCTCGGGGTCCATATGGACGCTGTCCATGAACCAGCGCGGATCGTAGGCGCCGATCGGCACCAGCGCGACGTCGAAGGGCCCAAGCCGCGCACCGATCTGTTCGAGATGCGGCCCCCAGGCGGTGTCGCCACAGAAGAACAGCCGCGCGCCGGCGGCGGTCTCGACCGCGAAGCCGCCCCACAATGCGCGGCACCGGTCCCGCAGGTTGCGCGCCGAACCGTGGCGCATCGGCAGGTAGGTGATGCGATGGCCCCCCGGCAGCATGTGCGTCTGCCACCAATCGAGTTCGGTCACGTCGTGCAACCCGGAGCGGCGTACCAGCGCGGCATTGCCAAGCCCGGTCAGCACCGCGGGCGCGCCCGCCGCTGCCAGCCGCCGCAGGGTGGCGAGGTCCAGATGGTCGTAGTGGTTGTGGGAGACCAGCACGGCGTCCGGCCGTGGCAGCGCCGCCAGCGCCTGGCCGGGCGGGCGGGCCCGGCGCGGGCCGATGAAGCGGAAGGGGCTGGCGCGCTTGCTCCAGACCGGGTCGGTCAGCAGCACCGGGCCGCCGGCGAAGGCGATGCAGAAGCTGGCATGGCCGATGGCGGTGACGGCGACATGGCCGGTCGGGGGCGGCGCGGGCGGCGGCTGCGGTGCGTCGCGCTGGCGGCGCGGCCAGCGCTTGCCGTCGCCGCCGAACATCAGGCGCAGCACCTCGCCCAGCCGCTTGCCGCCGTTCGAACCATCCGGGTTCAGGAAGCGGCCATCCGGGCCGCGCCGCGCACCGGTCAAGGGTCGATCTTCACCCCGAGCCGTCCCGCCAGGTCCTGCACGAATTGCCAGGCGACGCGGCCCGACCGCCCGCCGCGCGTCACCGACCATTCGATGGCCTGGGCGTGCAGGGCCTCGGTGGTGATGGGCAGGGCGAAATGGGCGGCATAGCCCTCGATCATCGCGAAGAAGGTCGGCTGGTCGGCGTTGTGGAATCCGATCCACAGGCCGAAGCGGTCGGACAGGGAGACCTTCTCCTCCACCGCCTCGCCGGGGTTGATGGCGGTGCTGCGCTCATTCTCGATCATGTCGCGCGACATCAGGTGCCGGCGGTTCGACGTCGCGTAGAACAGCACATTGGGCGGACGTCCCTCGATGCCGCCATCCAGCACGGATTTCAGCGCCTTGTAGTCCGCATCGTCCTTCTCGAAGGACAGATCGTCGCAGAAGACGATGCAGCGGCGCGGCTGCAGGCGCAGCTGGCTGAGCAGGTCGGGCAGGGTGCGAATATCCTCCCGATGGATCTCGATCAGCGCCAGGCCGCCGGGGAGCTCGGCATTGGCAGCGGCGTGGGCGGCCTTGACCATGGAGGATTTGCCGGTGCCGCGGGCGCCCCACAGCATGGCGTTGTTGGCGGAGAACCCACGGGCGAAGCGCATGGTGTTGTCGAGCAGCAGGGCCTTCTGGCTTTCGATGCCCTGCAGCAGGCCGATCGGCACCGCGGCGACCCTGGGAACCGGCGCGAGGTGCGGCCGCGGTTCGGGGTGCCAGACGAAGGCATCGGCGGCCTTGAGGTCCAGGCCCGAGGCGGGCGGCGGGGCCAGGCGCTCGAGCGCTTCGGCAATGCGGGTCAGGGCAGGCAGCAGGGCGGGATCATCCATGATCCACCGGGCATAGGACGGGTTGCCAATGACGGAAAGGGGCGGGTCGCCGAAGCCGATCCAGCCCGGGTGGACGACGATGCCGGATCAAACAAGCCGAGAGGGGTTCCACCCTTGGGGGAACCCCTCTAGGTTCCGCGCCTTCACGCCGGAAGACGGAACAAACTCATGTGGAACCCCTTCGCGATTTCGGTCGCGCATGCCCAGGACGCCGCCGGCGGTGCCGCCGGCATCGTCATGCAGATCATGCCGCTCGTGCTGATCTTCGTCGTCTTCTACTTCCTGCTGATCCGCCCGCAGCAGAAGAAGATGAAGGAACACCGGGAGATGCTGACGCAGCTCAAGCGCAATGACCGCGTGGTCACGGCGGGGGGCATCGTCGCGACCATCACCAAGGTGAAGGAAGGCTCGGATGAGATTGAGGCCGAGATAGCCCCCAATGTGCGCGTGATGCTGGTGCGCGGCACCATCACCAGCGTCGTGCGCCCGCAGGCGGCCAACGACCAGGGCGCGGCCGCCAAGACGAGCTGAGCCGGCATCACTGCCGGTCACGAAAAAGGGCGCCGGGGATGACCCTGGCGCCCGTCGCGTATCCGCCGCCTGGCGGGTCGGATCAGGCCGACTGGCCAGCCGTGAAGGACCCCTTCGCCAGCAGGCCGGCGACGACGTCCCAGTTCACCAGCTTGTCGAGGAAGTTCGCCAGGTAGTTCGGGCGCACGTTGCGGAAGTCGAGGTAGTAGGCGTGTTCCCACACGTCGCAGCCGAGGATCGGCTGGCCTTCGCCGGTGGACAGCGGGTTGGCGCCGTTCGGCGTCTTGGTCACCTTCAGCTTGCCGTCGCTGCCGATGATCAGCCAGGCCCAGCCGGAGCCGAACTGCGTCGCACCGGCCGCCTTGAAGGCGTCCTTGAACGCGGCGAGGCCACCGAGGTCACTGTCGATCTTCGCGGCCAGGGCGGCCGGGACGCTGTCGCCATGCGCGCCGCCGGGGGCCATCACCTGCCAGAACAGGCAGTGGTTCCAATGCTGGCCGGCCTGGTTCAGCACCGGGGCGCCGTCGGCACCGGCCTTGCCGGCCTCGGCGCAGATCGTCTCCAGCGACTTGCCGGCGAGGCCCTTGCTCTCGACCAGGCCGTTCAGCGCGGTGACATAGGCGTTGTGGTGCTTGCCGTGATGGAGCTCGAGCGTCTCCTGGCACATGCCGGTCGCGGCGAGGGCGCCGGTCGCGTAGGGCAGCGGGGGAAGGCTGAAGGCCATGGGGGGTCTCTCCCGATCATCGGACGAAGCGCGGGCCGCGCCTCCCGGTCGAGGTAGGCGGCGCGTTGTCGCGCGTCAACCGCGCGCGGACCATCGGTCGTGTCAACCGCATGGGGGTTTCGCCCAGCCTTCCGGGCGCGCATATCGGCGCCGTGAGCCTCTCCCCGATCGGCGCCTTTGCGCGCGCCCATGACCCCGACCGCTTCCTCTGCGCGCTGTTCGCGCCCGCGGAGCGGCGAGAGGCGATCTTCGCCCTGATCGCCTACAACCACGAACTCGCACGCGCGCGGGAGGCGGCGACCAACCCGATGGCCGCGCTGATCCGCCTGCAATGGTGGCGTGACGCCGTGGAGGAAGCCCGCACCGGCCGCCCGCCCCGCCGGCATGAGGTCGCGGGCCCACTGCAGGCAGCCATCGCCGAGGCGGCGCTCGACCCCGATGCCCTGGTCGAACTGGCCGATGCGCGGGAAGACGAGACGGAGGAGGGCGGCTTCGCCAGCGAACAGGATTTTGTGACCTGGCTGCGCGGCACCGCCGGCGGCTGGTCAGCGGTGGCCGGCCGTGCGCTTGGCGCGGATGCCGAGGCGGCGGAGTTGCTGCGCGCCCTGGGTGCGGCCTATGGGCTGGCCGGCGTGCTACGGTCGGTCGCCGCGCACGCCGCCCAGGGGCGCTGCCTGCTGCCGCTGGACCGGCTCGCCGAAGCCGGGCTGCGCGCGGAGGAGGTGATCGCCGCGCCACAAGGTCCGGCGCTGGCGGACCTGGTGCAGGCCATGGCGGCGGAAGGGCTGGCGGCGCTGGCGGGTGCGCGGCGCGACCTGCCGCCGATGCTCATCGCCGCGGCCTTGCCGGCGGTATTGGCGGGGCGCGACCTGCGGCGGATCGCGCGCGGCGGGGCGGTGGATGCGCGCGGCATCGGCGACCGGCTCGCGGTGTCGTGGGCTGGCCTGCGGCATCGGTTGTGATCCGGTTCATGTTGCGCCGCGGTGCCCCGGGGTAGTGCTGCGTTTGAAGCTGATCGAATGCAGGGACCGTGGAGGATGCGGGTGAGCGCGCCTGCTCCGTTTCCGGTACCGTGACGACTGCCGGGCGGCCCGACCGCCCCTGATGGAGCCTGACGCGATGTCTCCTGTCCTCGCCGCCTTTCCGCAGCGTCCGTTGAAGCTCCACCCCGGACGCGGATCGCTGGGCGGCTGGCTCATGGCCCTGCTGGGCCTGGTGCTGTTCGGGGCCTTCATCGTCATGCTGGCGATCGAGATCGGCCCGGCGATCCGTGACGATTTCGCGGTGCGCGACACGGCGCAGCCGATTGCCTCGGCACGGATCAGCGATGGCCGCTGCCAGTCCCGCATGTTCCTGTTCCAGACCTGCGACCTGACCCTGGCCTGGCGGGACAAGGAGGGCAGCCACACCCGCAAGGTCAGCTACATGTTCGTGGAGCCGCATATGGGCTCCTGGACCGCCAACCCGATGATGGACCCGCAGCGCCCTGCGCTGGTGACGACGGATCTGGGCCTTGACCGGCTATGGAACCGCGTCGCGACCGCTGCTGGCGGCGGCATCTTCGCCGTGATGCTGATCGGGGGGCTGTTCGTCGCCGCGCGCAAGTCGCAGGCAAAGCGGAGCGAGGTGAAGACGCTGTCCGGCCGCCCGCTGCGGCCCGTCGCAGTCGCCTTCGATGGTTGGGGGCAGGGGCCGACCTGGCGGGTCCGTGACGAGCGTGGGACCGTTTTCGAATGGCCGGTGCGCAAGTCGGACAAGCCCTTCCTGCTTGATCCGCAGCGCGGCCTGGTGCTGGCGCTGCGCGCACCGGAAGGCGGGCCGGCCTTCCCGCTCGACGACAGGCTGCGCTTCGTCACATTGGAGAAGGAAGAACGCGCCCGCATCGAGGCGGCACGCTGGTCGGCGGTGCAACCCGGCCGCTGACGCCGGCCGCAGGCCCGCGGCGGGCAGGCGAACGCCGCTGAGCCCTGGATTCACGATCAGGCCCGCGCTACGCGGTGACGGTGCCGGCCGTCTTGCTGACCCGGCCGCGCGGATGACACCGGGGGCGGGGAAGCAGGCATGGCGATCGACGGTGTCGCGGCGGGCGTGACCCAGGTCCCGATCGTCATCTACGCCTTCGACCGGCCGGATTACCTTGATGTGCTGTGCCGTGGCCTGCTGGCGCAGACCCAGGTCCGGGCCGACCCGGCGCGCATCTTCCTGCTGCAGGATGGCGCGGTGTCCGCCCGCACGGGCCACCTGCACGCCCGCCCGGCCCTGATCAACCGCAGCACCGAGGTGTTCCGCCGCCACTTTCCCGAGGGTCAGGTCGTCGCCGCGTCCCATAACCTTGGCATCGCGGAGAACGTGTTTCGCGGCCAGCGCCATGTATTCGAGACATTGGACGAGGAAGTCGGCTACTTCTTCGAGGACGATCTGGAGCCCGGGCCGCTCTACCTCGCCGCACTCGAGGCGATGCGTGCCGCGACCGAACCCTTCGCCGACCGGGTTGGCCATTTCGCCGCCTACGGCCCGCAGCGGGCGGCGGAGCAAGGCCCCGAGGTCGGCTATCGCCAACTCGGCCACCATTGGGGATTCGGGCTGCGCCGCGCCGCCTGGCAACGGATCCACGCGCAACTCGGCGACTGGTGGGAGGAGATCCGGCGCAACGACTACCGTGCCCGCAACCGGCGACGCCTGTTCGAACTCTGGCGGCGGCGCGAACTGTCGGCCGAAGGCATCGGCCAGGATGCCGCGAACGAACAGGGCTGCCTCGAACTCGGCCTGGCGCGGATCAACACCACTGTCTGTTTCGGTCGCTATGTCGGGGTCAAGGGCGAGCACTTCACGCCCGGCGTGTTCCGCAACCTCGGCTTCGAGGAGATGCGCTGGGCCGAGGGCGAGCACTTCGCCTTCCAGCCCCTTGATGCGGCGCGGGTCGAGGAGATTGCCCAGGCGGCCAGCCGCACGCGGACGGCCTGGCGGCGCGAAGCGCTCGACCAGCGCATCGCGCAGATCGAATCGGAGCGCGACGATGCCGACCGGTTGGTGACGGAGGCGGAGGTCGCGGCACTGTGGCACCTGATGCTCGATCGCAGGCGCGTGCCACCGGGCGTGATGGAGCGCCATGTCGGCAAGACGCGGCTGCGCGACCTGCGGCGGGAGATCGTGCGGATGCGGGAGTTCCAGCACCAGACCGGGCCGTGAGAGGTAGGCGCCGTCGCCCGGTTCGCGTGAAGGTTGGAGGGGCGCTGCCCCTCCAAGCCACCCCGCCAGGGACCAACGGGTCCCTGGACCGCGGGAATCTTGGGGATTTGCGCGGGGCGTAGCGCTTGCGTGGATCGGTGAGCGCAGAACACCTCGGCCCTGGTCCGGGACGTCGGCGTTCGGCGCATGGCCCTTGGCGCGACGAACTTCGGCCAGCGCCCTTTTGCCCGACGCATCCGTGACGAGCAGGATCAGCCAATCGGTCCGGAACCAGGAATCGGTTTCCAAAGGCCCACTGGCCTTCAGTGGGGTGGCTTGGAGGGGCAACGCCCCCCCAATCTCAGGCGACGAACAAATCCATATCGTGCCGCGCCGCCCTCTGAACTACTCCCGGGCCATCAGGCACGGCTGCGCCGACGCGCCGGCGCTGCGACCCTCGTCAGCAATGGCGCCAGGAAGCGCCCGGTATGGCTTTCCGCCACCGCGGCGATGTCCTCCGGCGTACCCTCGGCAATCATGCGCCCGCCGCCTTCGCCGCCCTCGGGGCCCAGGTCGAGCACCCAGTCAGCGGTCTTGATGACTTCGAGATTGTGCTCGATCACCACGACCGTGTTGCCTTGTTCGACCAGCGCGTGAAGCACTTCCAGCAGCTTGCGCACATCCTCGAAATGCAGCCCAGTGGTGGGTTCGTCCAGGATGTAGAGCGTGCGGCCGGTCGCGCGACGGGACAGTTCCTTCGACAGTTTGATGCGCTGCGCCTCGCCGCCCGACAATGTGGTCGCCTGCTGGCCGAGATGGATGTAGCCGAGGCCGACATCGCGCAGCACGGAGAGCTTGTCGCGAATGGATGGCACGGCGGAGAAGAATTCCACCCCCTCATCCACCGTCATGTCGAGCACATCGGCGATCGACTTGCCGCGGAATTTCACCTCCAGCGTCTCGCGGTTGTAGCGCTTGCCCTTGCAGGTATCGCAGGTGACGTAGACGTCGGGCAGGAAGTGCATCTCGATCTTGATGAGGCCGTCGCCCTGGCAGGCCTCGCACCGGCCGCCCTTCACGTTGAAGGAGAAGCGGCCGGCCTTGTAGCCGCGCGCCCGGCTTTCCGGCATTTCCGAGAACCAGTCGCGGATCGGCGCGAACAGGCCGGTATAGGTCGCGGGGTTCGACCGCGGCGTGCGGCCGATCGGCGACTGGTCGATGTCGATGATCTTGTCGAGATGCTCCAGCCCCTCGATCCGGTCATGCGGGGCAGGGACCTCGGCCGCGCCCATCAGGCGGCGGGAGGCGGCCTTGTAGAGCGTCTCTATCACCAGCGTGGACTTGCCGCCGCCGGACACGCCGGTGATGCAGGTGAAGGTGCCGAGCGGGAGCGACGCCGTCAGGTTCTTGAGGTTGTTGCCGGTCGCACCCACGACGCGGAGTTGCTTCTTCTTGTCGATCTTGCGCCGCGTGGCGGGCACTTCGATGCGCCGGATGCCGGACAGGTACTGCCCGGTCAGGCTCGCGGGATTGGCCGCGACTTCCGCCGGCGTTCCTTGCGCGATGACGTGGCCGCCGCCCTTGCCCGCCGCGGGCCCGATATCCACCAGATGGTCGGCTTGGCGGATCGCGTCCTCGTCGTGCTCGACGACGAGCACGGTGTTGCCGAGGTCGCGCAGCCGCCGCAGCGTGCCGAGCAGGCGTTCATTGTCGCGCTGGTGCAGGCCGATGGACGGTTCGTCCAGCACATACAGCACGCCCGTCAGGCCGGAACCGATTTGCGATGCCAGACGGATGCGCTGCGATTCGCCGCCCGACAGCGTGGCCGATGATCGGCTGAGGCTCAGATAGTCCAGGCCTACATCGACAAGGAACTGCAGCCGTTCCTCGATCTCGCGCAGGATGCGGCGGGCGATTTCCTGCCGCTGCGGCGTCAGGGTTTCCATCACCGTGGCGAACCAGTCGCGGGCGCGACGGATGGACAGTTCGCTGACCTCGCCAATGTGCCTGGCCGCGATCTTCACCGACAGTGCCTGCGGCTTCAGCCGGTAGCCGGTGCAGACCTGGCACGGCTTCTGCGCCTGGTAGCGGGACAGATCCTCGCGCACCCAGGGGTTGTCGGTTTCCTTGAAGCGGCGTTCGAGGTTCGGGATCACGCCCTCGAAGGCCTTCTTCACCTCATAGGCGCGCAGGCCGTCCTTGTAGCGCAGGGTGACGACCTCATCCCCGGTGCCGTGCAGGATGGCCTTTCGCACGGCTTCCGGGATGTCCTGCCAGGGCGTCGTCATGGCGAATTTGAAGTGCTTCGCCAGGCTCTCAAGGGTCTGGGTGTAATAGGGCGACTGCGCGCCGGTCCAGGGCATGACCGCCCCGTCCTTCAGCGAGACATCATCCTGCGGCACCACCAGCTGCGGGTCGAAGAAGGTCTCGGTGCCGAGGCCGTCGCAGGACGGGCAGGCGCCATGCGGGGAGTTGAAGGAGAACAGCCGCGGCTCGATTTCCTCGATGGTGAAGCCGGAGACCGGACAGGCGAATTTCGCGCTGAACACGGTGCGGTCCTGCGTGTCCGCGTTCTCGGCATAGGCGATGCCGTCCGACAGGCCGAGCGCCGTCTCGAAGGAATCGGCCAGGCGCTGGGCTATGCCCTCGCGCACCACGATGCGGTCGATCACCGCCTCGATGTCGTGCTTCAGCTTCTTGTCGAGCTTCGGCGCCTCGGCGATCAGGTGCAGCATGCCGTTGACCTTCACGCGTTCGAAGCCGCGGCGTTGCAGTTCGGCGAGTTCCTTCTTGAACTCGCCCTTCTTGCCGCGCGCGATCGGGGCGAGCAGCAGCAGCCGCGTGCCTTCCTCCATCGCCATGACGCGATCGACCATCTGGGAGACGGTCTGCGCCTCGATCGGCAGGCCGGTCGCCGGGGAGTAGGGCACGCCAACGCGCGCCCAGAGCAGGCGCATGTAGTCGTGGATTTCCGTCACCGTGCCGACGGTGGAACGCGGATTGTGGCTGGTGGTCTTCTGCTCGATGGAAATGGCCGGCGACAGGCCCTCGATGCTGTCCACATCCGGCTTCTGCATCAGTTGCAGGAATTGCCGGGCATAGGCGGACAGCGACTCGACATAGCGGCGCTGGCCCTCGGCATAGATCGTGTCGAAGGCGAGGGAGGACTTGCCCGATCCCGACAGGCCGGTAACGACCGTCAGCTTGTCGCGCGGGATGTCGAGGTCGACATCCTTGAGGTTGTGCTGGCGCGCGCCGCGAATACGGATCTGGCCGGTCATGCAGGGGTGCTCCGCCCGGGGCGCGGCGGGGCCGGCCGGGAGTGTTCCGGTGATGTTCCCGTTACTATATGAGCCGCGATGCGGCGGTTGGGAAGGGGATGTTGCGATGCGGGCGGGCGCCTGCGCGGCCGCGCGACCCGCTCAGGGCTGGCCGGGCCGCGCCAAAGCGGTTAGGAACGGTGTTTGAAAAAACGATGGGGAACCGACGTTTCGGCCCCCCTCAGACCTTGGCGGAAATCAAGCATGGCAGGCGTCAACAAGGCGATCATCCTCGGGCGGCTGGGTCGCGATCCGGAGGTCCGCAACTTCCAGAATGGCGGTAAGGTCGTGAACCTGCGCATCGCAACCTCCGAGCGATACAAGGACCGCGAGGGAAACCAGCAGGAACGTACCGAGTGGCACGCCGTCGCCATTTTCAATGAGCGCCTGGGAGAAGTGGCCGAGAAGTACCTCCGCAAGGGCAGCGAAGTGTACATCGAGGGCCAGATCGAAACCCGCAAATGGCAGGACCAGGCAGGCCAGGAGCGCTACACGACCGAGATCGTGCTGCGCCAGTTCCGCGGCGAATTGCAGTTGGTCGGCGGCCGCAGCAGCGGAGGCGGGTCCGCGCCGGATGAAGGCGGCTATGCCGAGCGTCCGTCGGGTGGCGGTGGCGGCGGTGCGTCGCGCGGCGGCTATGAAGGCGGCGGTGGTGGTGGCGCTGCCCGTTCCGGCGGCGCGCCGCGCGGCGGCGGCGGGTGGGACTCGAAGAAGACGGACCTCGACGACGAAATCCCCTTCTGAGGCCATGTAGGCGCGGCGGTTGACTGCGGCCGCCGCGCGGTGCCTATGACGCCCCAAACCAGCGCGCGGCCGCGCCGCGCGCGCCCATGACCGGATCGAGCCCAGCCGCGTGAGCGACCCCAGCACCCCTGGCGAAACCCCCACCGACACGCAGCCTGTCGCGCTCGAGGAGGAGATGCGCCGCTCCTACCTCGACTACGCGATGAGCGTGATCGTCGCGCGCGCCCTTCCGGATGTGCGCGACGGGCTCAAGCCGGTGCATCGCCGTATCCTGTTCGCGATGCAGGAGGCCGGCTACACGTCCGACAAGCCGTATCGCAAGTCGGCCCGCGTCGTCGGCGACGTCATGGGTAAGTACCACCCGCATGGCGATGCCTCCATCTACGACGCCATGGTGCGCATGGCGCAGCCCTTCTCGATGCGCGTGCCGCTGATCGACGGGCAGGGCAATTTCGGCAGCGTGGACGGCGATCCGCCGGCGGCGATGCGCTACACGGAAGCGCGCCTCGCGCCATCCGCCATGGCGCTGCTGGAGGGCATCGACGAGGACACCGTCGATTTCCAGCCGAACTACGACGAAAGCGCGGATGAGCCCCGCGTGCTGCCAGCCGCCTTCCCGAACCTGCTGGTGAACGGCGCGGGCGGCATCGCCGTCGGCATGGCGACAAACATCCCGCCGCACAACCCGACCGAGGTGATCGACGCCACGCTCGCCCTGGTCGCGGATAATTCGCTGACGCTGGACGATCTGATGAAGATCATGCCCGGCCCGGATTTCCCGACCGGCGGGCTGATCCTGGGGCGCTCCGGCATCCGTTCGGCCTTCGAGACGGGCCGCGGGTCCATCCCGCTGCGCGCGCGCGCCGAGATCGAGGACATGAAGGGCGGCCGCCAGGCCATCGCCGTCACCGAGATCCCCTACCAGGTCAACAAATCCACGCTGCTGGAGAAGATCGCCGAACTGGTCCGCGCCAAGGCGATCGAGGGCATCTCCGACCTGCGCGACGAATCCGATCGCTCGGGCATGCGCATCGTCATCGAGCTGAAGCGCGACGCCACCGCCGAGGTGGTGCTGAACCAGCTGTATCGCATGACGCAGCTGCAGACGTCCTTCGCCGTCAACTTCCTCGCGCTGGATACTGGTCGCCCGCGGCAGATGGGGCTGCGCGACGCGCTGCTCGCCTTCATCGCCTTCCGCGAGGATGTCATCCTGCGCCGGTCGCGCCATCGCCTGGCCAAGGCGCGCGAACGCGGCCACCTGCTGATCGGCCTCGCGATCGCGGTCGCCAATATCGACGAGGTGATCCGCGTCATCCGCGCCAGCAGCGACGCCGCCACCGCCCGCGCCGCGCTGATGGACCGCGCCTGGCCGGCCGGCGATGTCGGCGTGCTGCTGGAACTGGTCGATGACTACCGCAACGTCATCACCCCGGAAGGCACCGTCCGGCTGACCGAGGAGCAGGCGCGCGGCATCCTCGAATTGCGGCTGCAGCGACTGACCGGGCTGGAACGCGAGAAGATTACCGGCGAACTCGGCGAGGTCGGGGAGAAGATCCGCGACCTGCTCGACATCCTCGGTTCGCGCCCGCGCCGCATGGAGGTGATGGATGCCGAACTGCGCGCGGTGCGGGAGAAGATCGCCTCCACGCGCATGACGCAGATCCTCGACGGCTTCTCGGATGTCGATGACGAGAGCCTGATCGAACCCGGCACCATGGTGGTGACGCTGACGCGCGACGGCTACGTCAAGCGCACGCCGCTCGACACCTTCCGCGCCCAGGGCCGCGGCGGGAAGGGGCGCACCGGGGCAGGAACGCGGGAGGATGACGTCGTCATCCGGTCCTTCGTCGCGCACACCCATCAATTCGTGCTGTTCTTCACCAGCCGTGGCATCGCCTTCCGCGAGAAGGTCTGGCAACTGCCCGAAGGCGGGGCCACCGGCCGGGGCCGGTCGCTGCGCCAGGTGTTGGCGTTGCAGGAAGGCGAAAGCATCACGGCGGTGTTGCCCCTGCCGCTGGACGAATCCCTGTGGGACGGGCTGCACCTGGTCTTCGCGACGGTGCAGGGCAATGTCCGGCGCAACCGGCTCTCGGATTTCAAGAACGTCCGCGCCTCCGGCCTGATCGCCATGAAGCTGGACGAGAATGACAGCCTGGTCGGTGTCGCCACCTGCCGCGAGGGCGACGACGTATTGCTCGCCACGCGTGCCGGCAAGGCGATCCGCTTCCAGGCCGAGCCCGACACGCTGCGGCTGTTCGCCGGGCGTGATTCGACCGGCGTGCGCGGCATCCGCCTCGCCGAGGGCGACAGTGTCATTGCGTTGTCGGTGCTGCGCCACGGCGACGCGTCGCCGGAGGAACGGCTCGCCTACCTCAAGGCCGCCGCCGCCCGCCGACGCGCCGCCGGGGAGGATGCCGACGCCGCGCCGGTCGAGGAGAGCGAGGAGCCGGTCGACGACGTCGCGCTCAGCGCCGAGCGCTTCGACGCCCTCGCCGAGGCTGAGGAAGTGATCCTCGCCGTCACCGATGGCGGTTTCGGCAAGCGCACCTCCTCCCATGAGTATCGCGTCACCGGTCGCGGCGGGCAGGGGATCAACGGCATCACGTTGTCGAAGCGCACGGGCCGCGAGGTCGTCGCCACCTTCCCGGTGCGCGCCGGCGACCACCTGATGCTGGTGACCGATGGTGGGCAGCTTATCCGTATCCAGGCCGATGCGGTCCG
The DNA here is from genome assembly GCF_039839775.1 of Roseomonas sp. CAU 1739. NCBI lineage: Bacteria > Pseudomonadati > Pseudomonadota > Alphaproteobacteria > Acetobacterales > Roseomonadaceae > Roseomonas > Roseomonas sp. CAU 1739. The sequence goes on along the minus strand of NZ_JBDOQQ010000011.1, from coordinate 2,109 downwards.
GGTTACCGGCCGACAGGGCATGGGTGTGATGCTGATGCGCCTGGCCGAAGGCGAGCGGGTGATCTCCTGCTTCCCCGTGGCCGATGAAGACGACAGCGACAGCGGCGATGATGCGCCGCCTGACGAAACGCCCGGGGAAGCGGCAGACGGCAATGACTGAACGGATCGCCCTGTATCCGGGCACCTTCGACCCGGTCACCAACGGGCACCTCGACGTGATCGGCCGCGCCGCACGGCTGGTGGACAGGCTGGTGGTCGGTGTGGCGATCAACATCGGCAAGGGGCCGCTGTTCGACCTCGATGAACGGGTGGACCTGGTGCGCGTCGAGGTGGCGCCGATCGCCGCACGCACCGGCACCGTCATCGAGGTGCGCCCGTTCCAGGGCCTGCTCGTGCATTACGCGCGGGAGATCGGGGCGGGGATGATCATTCGCGGCCTGCGCGCCGTGTCCGATTTCGACTATGAGTTCCAGATGGTCGGGATGAATCGCCGCCTGGACCAGGAGATCGAGACGGTCTTCCTGATGGCGTCCGAGACCAACCAGTTCATCGCCTCCCGCCTCGTGAAGGAAATCGCGAAACTGGGCGGCGACATTTCCGGCTTCGTGCCGAAGACGACGCTTGACCGCACCATGGCCAAGATCCGCGCAACGCAAGGCTGAAGGGAAACCCACACATGGACCGCAGGACGCTTCTCGGCGGCAGCATCGCCGCGTTTGGTCTCGCCGCCTGCGCGCAGCAGGCCCCGGCGCAGACGACGCCGGCCCCGGCTGCCGCGCCCGACCCCGAGAACACACTGATCCTTGAACTGCCGAGCGGTCCGGTGACCATCCAGATGCTGCCGGACCTGGCGCCGAACCATGTCGCCCGGATCAAGACGCTGGTGCGCCAGGGCTTCTACAACAACACGCCCTTCCATCGCGTGATCGAGGGCTTCATGGCCCAGGGCGGCGACCCGACCGGTACCGGGACGGGTGGTTCGCCGCTGCCGGACCTGGCGGCGGAATTCAGCCCACCCTCGCGCGCGCGTTTCATCCGCGGCACCGTGGGGATGGCCCGCACGGCCAATCCGAACAGCGCGAACAGCCAGTTCTTCATCATGTTCGCACCGAACCAGGGCCTGGATGGGCAGTACACCATCTGGGGACGCGTGATCGGTGGCATGGATGCGGTGGACCGCATCAAGAAGGGCGCCCCCGGTTCGGGCACCGTGACCAACCCCGACCGCATCCGCACCGCGCGCATCGCCGCGGATGCTCCTCGCTGACCATTCGCCGAAAGCACAGACCATGAGCGACACCCCCGCCGCCGACCCCGAGAACACGCTGATCCTCGAGATCGAGCACGGCACCGTCACGATCGCACTGCGCCCCGACCTCGCGCCGAAGCACGTCGAACAGATCAAGGCGCTCGCGCGCCAGGGTTTTTATGACGGCGTGCCCTTCCATCGCGTGATCGAAGGTTTCATGGCCCAGGGCGGCGACCCCACCGGTACCGGTTCGGGTGGTTCCGAACTGCCGGACATCGAGGCGGAGTTCAGCCAGCCGGGCACGGCGCGCTTCCAGCGCGGCACCTGTGGCATGGCGCGCACCTCCAACCCGCACAGCGCGAACAGCCAGTTCTTCATCATGTTCGCCCCGGCGCCCAGCCTCGATGGCCAATACACCATCTGGGGCCAGGTGACGGCCGGGATGGATGCGATCGACAAGATCAAGCGCGGCGCCGGCGGGTCGGGCATGGTGCAGGGCCCGGACAAGATCCGCAGCCTGAAGGTGGCGGCCGACGCCGCTTGAGTCTATGAACCCGGCGCCATGACGACCCGGCGCCGGGTCCTGCGTGCCCGTAGCTCAGCCGGTAGAGCACGTGACTTTTAATCATGGGGTCCCGGGTTCGAGTCCCGGCGGGCACACCATTGAAGACCTAACATTGAGAGAGGTCGGCGCATCTCGCCGGCTGTGCCAAACCGGACATTGACCGGACGCGCGACCTTAGAGCCCATCCGGGAAGTTTGGATTCACATTGAGGGCGTTGCGGCGAGGCGCCGCAGCATGATGCGGATCATGGCCATGCGGACAAAGGCGGCAGCGATGCGGCAATGCCGCTCGAAAT